>CAXBDA010000013.1:0-54405 GCA_963974595.1 uncultured Oleiphilus sp.
TGAGCATTATTGCACGTAAATTTAAAGCCATGCTTTGAATATACGCAACTCAATATAACATTAACTATTATAAATGCCTTAAATACCTCAATAGAGCCCTCAACTTATTTAGCTGAGAAGGAATTTTGGTATTGCTCGAATATGTTCTTTAAAAAATAACCCTCATACAACCAACTAGCTATATGAGAGCTTTATTCTATAAACTATACAGTTTGCCAAGTTGCTGACAAAACAGGCTGTAACTGATCCTTAGTCTCCTGAGCAATAATATTACCTTCACCATTTGGAATACTGAACGAAGCCATTGCAGATACTAACTGGTCAACTTGGCTATTCAACAATACCGAAGACCCAACTTCGATTCTATCCAGCTGGTAATTAGCGTTGCTACATCATAAAAGGTGTCAGATCTATTTTTCACCCTCTTTTTCTTGGTCTACCCTGCCCTCGGTTTTCAATTCGTCGTCCCATCCTTTTTTCAATCTCATCTGTAAATTTCCCTGTTCCTGTTAACTGACAACGCTCTAACGCATCGTGGATTTGCTGGTCTTTCTTGTCACTCGCCTGACCTTCTACAAACTGGCGATAGGAGCTTTGTCGACCCGACTCAGATTTCGAAAGCCCTATATAACAAACATCGAAATCTAACCACTCTTTCGAAGATATACCGACTTTTGCAGCATAGCTTGACCACTTCCAGTTCTCTGCTTGCTTCACCATATTGGCTTTCACTGGGTTCAGCATAAAAGGTGTCGCATAAAAGGTGTCAGATCTATTTTTCACCCTCTTTTTCTTGGTCTACCCTGCCCTCGGTTTTCAATTCGTCGTCCCATCCTTTTTTCAATCTCATCTGTAAATTTCCCTGCTCTTGTTAACTGACAACGCTCTAAAGCATCGTGCAAAAAGGTGTCAGACCTGAATGGCATTCACTTAAGCATTTAAGAGTGTCAATTTTTTCGTAACTCATCACCTCTCCCCCAAACTCTCTTGTTTATATCGCAACAAAGGCGATAAGAAATACTCTATCAATCGTCGCTTACCCGTCTTCACTTCAGCAGTGACCGACATTCCCGGTGAGATTTTTACTAACCTATCTTCCACTTGAATTTCTTCTGTCTTTAATTTGAAACGAGCAGAGTAAACCAAACCTAGGTTTTCATCTTGAATGGCATCATCAGAGATACTGCTAATCTCCGCATCAATCAAACCGTATTTGGTGAAGTTAAAGGTGTCGATTTTGACTTCAGCTTTTTGACCTTCGTGAACGAAGCCGATGTCTTTGTTGAGAATCATCGCTTCAACTTCCATTTGGCTTTCTTGCGGAACAATCACCATTAAGGCTTGTGCCGGTGTCACGACACCACCGACTGTATGTACGGCGAGTTGTTGAACTTGGCCGCTGATTGGCGCTTTAATTAGCTGTTGTTGATTACGTTCATTAGCTTTGATGAGTTCTTGTTGAAGACTGGCTAACTGCAATTTACTTTCTTGCAGTTGATTTAAGTTATTAAGGCGAGTTTCTGAGGTAAGGGTTTCGACTTGGTCTTGAATGGCTTCGATTGAGGCATCTAACTGTTCTGTACGCGATTGTTGAATGAGTAAATCTTGCTCTTCTTCAATAAGTTCTTGTTTTAGCTCTAAGTATTGAAGCTTAGAGCCGTAATCTTTTTTGAGAAGTGTTTCTAGAGCATCAACACGTTCTTTTAATATGGGTAGTATGCGTTGCTTTTTAGTGACTTCACCTTGGGTCATGGCTTTTTCGGCGAGTTGTTTTCTCTTTTCATTCTTGTAGGCGCTGAGGCGTGAACGAAGTTCGGTCATTTGCTGGTTTAACAGGTTTTGTTGGGCGAGCTTTTCCGTTTCTGAAGAGGGGTCAGAGCCAACGGTAGGGCTGTTGGGTCTGACCCCGACGAGAGGTTCCCCGGTCAGATTTTCTAACCAACTTTCAAATACAAGAAAGCGTTCGATATTGGCTTGGCGTTCTTTTATTTCATGACTAAAACGCTCAACATCCGCTTGGGTTTCAGTGCTATCTAAGGTAATTAGTGGCTCACCCTCTTCTACGTATTGGCCTTCTTTGATATGAATGGTTTTACCGGCTTCTAGGGGCTGTATATGTTTGATATGTTCGCTGGGGATGACTTTGCCTTGAGCAACCGCGACAATATCGACTTTGCCAAAGTAAGCCCAAATGGCGGCGATGGTAAATAAGATAACGATGGCCCAGATAATGGCGCGGCCTGCTTTTGAAGAAGGGGTTTGCTCTACTTCGATGGCGGCAGGTAAAAATCCATATAACTCTTTAGAAGTGACACGTTGGTCTTTATGTAAAAAGGCTAAGACTTTGCCTTTTTCTTTATGATCTGTACTCTGCTTTGTTGATGCATTTAAGGATGCGTCATTCATGTTGCATCCTCTTTTTTAGGATTATTAGAAGTTTGTGGGTTTGTTTTTTTCACTTCCCTTATGGCAGGAATATGGCTTTGATGACTGTGTAATTTTGCATAATAACCGTTTTGTTCGAGAAGCTCATCGTGATTGCCACTTTCTACAATACGACCTTGTTCAATCACAATAATTCTGTCAGCCATGCGAACTGTCGACAAACGATGGGCAATTATAAATACGGTACGGTTATGGCAGATATGGCGCATATTGTCTTGAATCACGCGTTCTATCGGCAGGCTTGGGTCGGCTAAGGCAATGTTGTCTTTTACCGAACGATTAAATAATACGTTCTCTTGAAGTACCACCCCTATTTGGCGGCGCAACCAAGCTGGGTCTACCTGGGCGACATCGACGCCATCGACTAAGACTCGGCCTGATTCTGGAACATATAGGCGCTGAACAAGCTTCGTCAGTGTACTTTTACCTGAACCCGAACGACCAACGATGCCGATAATTTCACCCGGAGATACTTCGAGGGATAAGTCTTTGAGGATTTCCGGGCGGTCTGGCTGATAGCGAAAGGTGATATGTTCAAGTGTTACCTTACCTTCTAACTTCTGCAATGAAGTACGGTTTGGGTTATGGCCCGGTTCGGTTGGGGTATTGAGAATATCACCTAAACGTTCAAGCGAGATACCGGCTTGCTGAAAGTCTTGCCAGAGCTGTACTAAGCGTAAAATAGGCGCACTGACCCTGCCCGCCAACATATTGAACGCTATTAGTTGGCCGACACTTAATGAACCCGCAATAACTAAGGTTGCACCCACCCATAAAATTAGTACAGTGACGGTTTTATTAATAAAGCCTGCCGTTTGGATAGCAATATTACCTAAGTTCATTGCCTTGAAGGAGGCCGAAACATATGCAGCTAGCTGCTCTTCCCAGCGACGCTGCATTTGTGGTTCAACCGACATGGACTTTAAGGTTTCGGCACCGGAAATAGATTCCACCAAAAAGGCTTGGTTTTCAGCACCACGCTGAAACTTTTCATTCAATCTATTTCTTAATACAGGCGTGATACTCAGCGACAAAATTACATAGAGGGGGATGGAACCAAGAACAATCCATGTAAGCGTTGGACTGTAGTAATACATCACTACGAAAAAAATGACGGTAAAGAGAAGATCTATGATCAAAGTCAGAGCAGAGCCGGTTATAAATTCACGGATAGTATCTAACTCACGCACCCGCGCAACGGTATCGCCTACTTGGCGACTATTGAAAAATGAAATGGGGAGACGCAGTAAATGATTGAAAAGTTGTGAGCCTAGGGTCACATCCACTCTATTAGTCGTGTGGGAAAACACGTAAGCTCGTAAACCATTGAGTACCACATCAAACAAGGAAACGACAATCAAGCCAAAGCATAGTACATCCAAGGTGGTGAGACCTTGGTGAACGAGTACTTTATCAATAATCACCTGAAAGAATAATGGCGTGACTAAGGCAAAAAGCTGGATAAAGAATGAAGCGATAAGTACTTGATACAGAATTTTTTGTATTTGATAATCGCAGGAATAAACCATGAAATATCAAACTTACCTGACATACCCGGCAACACAGAGCGTTTAGTAATCAGCAATAAGCGACCACTCCACTTATCTGAAAATGCTTCCTCAGTAAGCAAAGTGGGCTTACCTACACTAGGCTCTTGGATCAACACCTTACCTTCACCAGAACGCGCCAAAATAAAATACTTGCCTTGCTTATCTTTCGCTATCGCAGGCAGGGCAATATCTTCTAGATGCTTAGTGCTTGCAGTAATCGCTTTGGCTTTTAGCTTTAAATGACGGGCGGCTCTGACTAGAGCAACTTCATTGAGTGGCGCATCATGTGAGCCAAAATGATGTTTAATTTGAGAGGGATCAGCCGCAACTTGGTGAAAGCGTGCAGTTATCACCAAACAGGCTAAACCTGTATCGAATGAAGTAGCGCTATTTTGATGTGCTTTGGATTCAGATGAATCACTATTTGAAGGATACGGCTTCGTCAAAACGAAATTCCTTTTTCGAGTGTTTTAAATTAGCTTCTTGCTGACAACTAGATGTAATCTTGTGTAACTGAATATTACTTTACGTTAACAAAACAATAAAGAGAAAGTTCAAAAAGTAGTCGATTTTTGTCGAACAGTTCTAAATACATTTATTAACCAAATCAAGAAAGTAACCTTAAACGACGTAATAACGAAAGCCTCTGTTTAAAATATAAAATTAATTCACATTTCATTATGCTGGCTTATTTTTCTAATGACAGCCTTCCATCCCCTCGTTAAGATGCTGTCATCACTCAACAAAAATAAAATTCTTATGACTACTCTCTTTCGCATATTTTTTATCATTTGTTATCTTATCCCCTTTTCAGTATCGGCCAATGAGCCTCTGGCTAATTTAGGGAAAGATGGTGCGCAAAAAGATCTTGTTCCGATTCTTGCCTGTGTATTTGACCCGATAGGAAAAGCGGGCCCTGTGGGCCAAATAATGAAAGAAGCTAAAATTCATGCTTATAACTGGGGGGTTGACCTGGATTATGTTGTTTACAGTGATGAACGTATTGCCATTGATGAATTTAAATTAGGCCGTTGCGATGCAGTGAATATGTTGGGTTTTCGTGCACGCGAGTTTAACACATTCACAGGAAGCTTGGGTGCCATTGGCGCCATCCCAAGCTATGAGCATCTAGGCGTCATCATTAAAACACTTAGCTCACCCAAAGCCGCCAAATTAATGCGTGTGGGTGAATACGAGGTATTTGGTATTGGGCCTGCCGGTGCAATATTCATGTTTACCCGAGATAGAACAGTTCTTCAGCCTAAAGATTTTGCAGGCATGCGCATGGCTGTTTTAGATGGTATTCCAGAATCAGAATATCTATCTGAAAAGTACGGCATTACCCCAGTGAACTCAACTATTTTCAACTCTATACTTAAATTCAACAATGGTACTGTCGATCTGACTGCTGCCCCGGCAATTGTGTATGAACCCTTTGAAATGCATAAAGGCCTTGAACCTAATGGTGGCATCTACACAGAACCCTTTTTATACATAACCATGCAAGTCATCGCTCGCTGGGAGAAATTCCCTGAAGACTTTGCACAAAAAGCACGCGCTCAAACCGTTAGAGAGTATCAAAAATTTGTTAAGTTTCTGACCGACCCTGAAGCGACCATTCCAGAACATTACTGGATAGAGATTCCCGATCACCTTTATGATTTTTGGGTAGAAGATTTCAGAGAAAGTCGTTTAGAGTTAGGAAAACGCGGCATATATGATCAGCGCACCTTAAAACTGATGCGAAAAGTGCGCTGCAAGCTCGACTCTACCTTAGCTGAGTGTTCAGCCAAAGTAAGAGAATAAAAACTAGAGTGTTACGAAAGCCCCCTCTTTCTCTCTTTCAGTGTGCGGATCTTGATGAATAATAATATCCGCTTCTGGGAACGCTTCTTCAACCGAGCGGTGGACTTGATCGCTTAGTTTGTGTGCCTCCAACAGCGTAATCATGCCATTCAACACCATGTGAAACTGTATGAACTTGGTTTGCCCGGATTGACGCGTTCTCAAGTCGTGTACTTCGATCACAAAAGGATGGCTTAAGGCAATATCCAAAATTTTCTTCTGATCGTCTTCAGGCAGTTCTCGATCTAATAATAACTGCACCGATTCATACCCAATTTCGAGTGCTGATTTAAAGATATAAACGCCGATTAACATGGCAATAATAGGATCAGCATAGAGCCAACCTAAATAATATAACCCTATACCTGCTAAAATTCCGACATTAGTCAACACATCAGCCGAGTAATGTAGAGAATCTGCTTTGATTGCAACTGAACCCGTCTTTTTAACCACATAGCGCTGATAGCTAACCAAAAGCAGTGTAATGCCAAGAGAAACTAACATCACCCAGGTGCCTATTTCTGGAGATTCAATTAACTCTGGGTTAATGATACGTTCAGTGGTATAAATCACTAAAAAGATCGCTGAACTTGCAATAAATGTGGCCTGACCTAAACCTGCCAAAGCTTCAGCTTTTCCATGTCCAAATCGATACTCTTCGTCTGCCGGTTCCATTGCATAACGTACAGCAACCATATTGATCAAGGACGCACAAAGATCGAGAAGTGAGTCTACCAAGGCTGCGAGAATACCCATAGAGCCTGTCATCACCCAGGCATAAAACTTTATAGACAATAAACAAACAGCGACAAATACCGATGCTCTGGTCGCTAGAATAACGAGTTGTTCTGGTTTGGTTCTCATGAGTTACACTTATTTCCCTAAACTACGAGCCACACTTAAAGATGAAATATTCAATAAAAAGCTTAACTATTATTTTTGTTTCTAGAACAAAATTCCAGATAATAATAACATGAAGGTTCTCTGAAATCTTTCAGCCAAACCTGCTGTTTAACACCAGCAGCAAACATTACCTTAAAGGTATAACACCATGTATTCACTCAAGGACTTAAGCAAGGCTGAAGAAAAAATTTTAATGGACGAATACGCTTTACTCCCTCTAGCACTTTATTCAGCTCAAGCCGTCAGAGAAATGGATCGCATCGCGATTAAAGAACAAGGAATTGATGGTTTTGAATTAATGAATAAAGCCGCAAGGTTTAGTTTTCATGCATTAGTAAAACAATGGCCCGATACGAACAATTTAATTGTTTTATGCGGTAGCGGGAATAATGCCGGAGATGGCTATATTGTCGCAGCTCTTGCCAAAAAACGTGGCTGGAATGTCCAGGTGTTTTTCGCTTCGTCCCCAGAAAAATTAAACGGTGATGCATCTAGTGCTTATCACTTATGTGTCGGTGCAAAAGTCACTTGTAAGGAGTTTAATGACAATCTGTTTAATCGTCTGTGCCAGAAAAAAAATACTGTTATCGTCGATGCTTTATTGGGCACGGGTTTACATTCTGAAGTAAAAGGTATTTATGCAGAAATCATACAATCAGCCAATAGGCAATACCTGCCTATACTCGCCTTAGACATTCCATCTGGTTTATCCGCCAATACCGGACAGGTATTTGGCAGTGCCATAAACGCAGATTTAACGGCAACCTTTATTGGGCTAAAAGTAGGTTTATTTACAGGATCTGGTCGCCACTACTCTGGCAAAATTGTCTTTAGTGACTTAGACCTGGACACAGCTATATTCAAGCATATAGATCCACTTGCAGACCGTTTAGAGCTTAAGGGCTTATTGAAAAATTTGGCACCGCGCCCAAGAGACGCTCATAAAGGCAGCTGTGGACACGCCATAATTATCGGTGGTGATTTAGGCTATGGTGGCGCAATCGTATTAGCCGCAATGGCAACAGCCAGAATGGGCGCTGGTTTAACGACCGTTATTACTCAAGAGGCCCATCGAACTGCGCTTCTCAGTTCAGTCCCTGAAGCAATGATTTTCAGCTCTCAAAATATGCAAGACATTGAGCAAGTGCTAACAAAAGCAGATGTCATCGTGATTGGCCCTGGATTAGGTCAGAGCGCTTGGTCAGAAAAAATGCTGTTTGCCGCTTTAAATGGCGAAAAAACGTTGGTGATCGATGCCGATGCTTTAAACCTATTAAGTGATAAATTTTTATCTGCATTAGAATCAAGCGCCTTTAAAACAAAAAAGCATATTTTCACGCCTCACCCTGGTGAAGCAGCTCGACTGCTCAAATCAAGCAGTTCAGAGATTCAATTCGACAGAGTCACCTCAATTAAAGCGTTACACCATCAATGGGGAGGCAACATGCTTTTAAAAGGTAGTGGAAGCCTTATCTGTTCAGATAATGGTTCAGTCAGTCTTTGTCCTTATGGCAATCCAGGTATGGCAA
The DNA here is from genome assembly GCA_963974595.1 of uncultured Oleiphilus sp. GTDB lineage: Bacteria > Pseudomonadota > Gammaproteobacteria > Pseudomonadales > Oleiphilaceae > PZPK01. The sequence continues at coordinate 8,273 of CAXBDA010000013.1, forward strand.
GCGGTGGTATGGGGGATGTATTGAGCGGATTAATCGGTGGACTGGTAGCACAAGGCCTAGAACCAAGCTACGCACTACAACTAGCCGTCTGCCTACATGCAAAGGCAGCTGATATTGCCAGTAGTGAGCAGGGCGAAAGAGGTCTACTAGCCAGCGACCTGATCCCTATTGTGCGTAACTTACTTAATAAACTTTAAGTTTCTGGTCGATATGAGCGGTTCACCTCGATATCTCTTTGCAGTGAGGCATTATTTTATTAACGCTTGAACCATAAATAGATAGATTGTGACCGCTTCAAGGTTCATTTCGAAGCTTCTCTCGAACATCCATTAAAACCTGTCCGTAAATATTTTCGCCTCGGCGATCTCGTCCACAAGCCCAAAAGTAGTCATATTGGCTATTTTCCATAATCTTCCGTTTACCTGTGTCCAATAAGGCTTTTTTAGTTTCAGGATGAGTATGAGCGCAGGTATATATCGCTCGAGTCATCACCACACGCCTTACTTTTTTCCAATCATCCCTGACTTTTTTAAACCGAGTGGCACCCAACTTTCGGGCTTTTTTAGCATCGGGCGCCAATCTGATTTTTTCAAAATAATCTGCTGAGGTCGTTTCAAATTTCATCGCTTGAAAATAATGCTCAACACTTAACCACTCTTTTTCGTCTAAAGTAAAAGGCTGAATAGCATGTGTTCCCAGGATCTGATTTTCATCACTTCTCGATAAGAAAATCGCGTCTTCATCTAAATCCGGGAACAACATAAATTCTCCTTAATCACGCACTATATAATGTATTAATCTTCTGTTTTAATCACAATAAATGATGGATTACCACGACGAATAATCAATGCAGGGACAGCACGTTTTTTAGGCAAACCTTCAACCAGTTCTTCAAAACCTTTAACGCTGGTAAATGTTTGGTTATTTAAGCTAGTCAGAATATCACCTTGCCGAATACCTGCTTTACTTGCGGCCCCCTCAGAAACCTGAAGCACTTTGACACCAAATTTAACATTCAGGTTCTCCAATGTATTTTTCTCAAGTGCCGCGACTTTAATACCTAAGCGATTTACTTTAGCTTGCTCAGAAGGCTGGGCTGTTTCAGTGCCTGCTTGCTCATTTTCAAGCTCACCTATCTTGAGTTTAATCACTTTCGTAGTTTTATTCCGAACAATTTTTAACTTAACCGTTTCACCAATTTTCGTTCGACCCACTAATTGAGGTAGCTCTGAAGACAGGTTTATCTCTTCACCTTCAAACTCAATAATGATATCACCGGCTTGAATACCGGCTTTTTCTGCTGGTGAGTCTTCAACAACTTGTGCAACTAAAGCACCATAAGGTTTATCTAAACCAAAACTTTCTGCCAAGTCTTTATTCACTTCTTGTATCAATACACCTAACCAACCTCTGGAAACATAACCTTGGTTACTCAATTGATCGACAACTTCCATGGCGACATCCATAGGGATAGCAAAAGACACGCCCATAAAACCGCCAGATCGGGTATATATTTGAGAGTTAATACCCACAACCTCTCCATCCATATTAAATAACGGACCGCCTGAGTTGCCAGGATTTATCGCGACATCAGTTTGAATAAAAGGAACATAGTTCTCATTCGGTAAGCTTCGCCCTTTTGCGCTGACAATACCGGCGGTTACGGTATAGTCAAAACCAAAAGGTGAGCCAATGGCAAATACCCACTCGCCTACTTTTAAGTCTTTTGATTTGCCTAGTTTCACAACGGGTAAATCTTCAGCCTCTACTTTTAATACCGCTAAATCGGAACGTTTGTCTGAGCCAATCAGCTTTGCTTTTAGTTCGCGTCTATCGCTAAAGCGGACATAAATTTCATCTGCACCTTCAACCACATGATTGTTCGTTAGAATGGTGCCATCTTTAGACACAATAAAACCGGAGCCCATAGATTGTGCTTGTTGCTTAGGTTCTGATGGACCATCATTACGGGGAGTTTGAGGTTGACCAAAGAAGTGTTTAAAAATATCAGGTAACTGTTCCATATTTCCCTTGAACTGGAAAGGTACTCTAGATTCTGCTTGGCTAATCGTACTGATATTAACAACAGCCTCCGAGTGCTCTTCAACAAGATCAGTGAAGTCAGGCAAATCTGCAGCGATTGCGTTAACATTCAGCAAAAATACACTCAACAGCACAAGCAATAATGGGCGCAGAGAATAAAAAAGGTACGACATAAAAAACTCCTCAGAGAAATAACCTAAACACATATATGAGATTTATTGTGGAGCCAGTACGTTCAATTACAACTTAAATATCGGTAAGGCCCAAAAAAGCCATTCAGAAAATTTCAATATTTTCTGGTAAGGGCGCAATAGAGATGCGACCAGTGATCTTGGTCATCTTAGGCAAAAAAACTGGATTGAATGCCTGCTTTTGACTCGAAAAACGCGCCCACGAAAAACCAGCAACCAACCCCAATACTGAGAAAATCACAGTCCAGATTTCATCAACGGGATCAATAATACCACCCATCACAGCCCCTAAGACCATCAATATAAGCGGAATAAAATACACTCGAACAGAGGCACTGACTAATCCCGACTCAGGAATGGCAATAAGCACTTCATCGCCAGGTTTTGCTCCTAAGGTATTCTCAACATCCAGCTCTAAGCATTGATTACTCGATAATTTAGTTAAGGCGCTCTGACCACAACCTGATTTTAAACTACAACGTTCACAGGCACTGGTTCGTTGCACTTTTACGCGTGCAAGCTGGCATGAAAAGTCGGTTTCATCAAACCTTGTCTCTAAAACAAGTGCTCGTTCTTCTATCATGCTTGAATACTTACTCTATTGAAATATGCGTTAATGACATCGTTAGAATTGATAAATTAAGCCTTATGAGGAGGCTCATCTTTATTAATAATAGCCATGACAGAAGAACGAATATCGACAGATACCCGTAGCGAGTTACCAGCCTGCATCAACTCTCTTACCTCGTGATATCGCTGCCAACAGGCTCTCACCTCCTGCTTATTGTCGTGCGTCAAAATTCTTTGTAACTCGAGCTCATTTACTTCACCATCAAGTAAGGCTGAAATAGACTCTTTTAAACGTTCACTCATATATACCCCCTAATGACCTTCTCTATACTGAGTTTTCCGATAGTTTTCTAAACGCTTTATCCAGTAGTTCGCGAGCTCGAAAAATACGTGAACGCACTGTTCCTATCGGGCAATCCATTACCTTCGCTATTTCCTCATAAGATAAGCCATCAAATTCTCTGAGTATTATGGCAACACTTAAGTCAGAAGGCATAATAGATAAGGTTTTTTCAATTTTTTCAGCCAACTCTGATCGACTCAGCAAGCTTTCAGGTGTCTCTAAATTGACAAGTTTATTATGGGCAGCTATCTGGCTATCAATATCTTCTTGGTCTTGGAAGCACTTTCTTGCTTTATTCTTTTGCAGAAAACGTTTTGCATGATTAATGGCAATACGAAATAACCACGTATAAAAAGTGCTCTCGCCTCGAAACGAATGAATAGCTCGGTACGCTTTTATAAACACATCTTGCGTAACATCGGCAATATCTTCTGGACTATTCACAAAACGTGAAACAATCGATGCCACCCTGTTTTGATATTTCACCAACAACAAATCGAAGGCAGCCCGATCCCCTTTCTGAACGCGAGTCACTAACTTCTGATCTAACTGATCAGTCGTTTTAGGCAAAGCCTGATTATCAAACTGGGTTAAATTCATAACTAAGGATTAAGATTCCAATAAATTATTAAATATTGTGCTTGGTTTGGTTTGTGGTTGAATCCTGCCACAGCATTATTACTTACTCACTCTCAAATTGAAACTAACTAAAAAATCACTCTACGTTTTTAAAAATTGAAAACAATGCACTTTGTTATATCTGTTATGTAAGAGGGCTTTTTCAATTTCATTTATGCAAGCCCGTGTTTACAATTCAGCTTAATACCCGAATAATATGGATCTTTTTTAAAAAACAGAGATTCAAAATGGCTTCAGGTTTCGAGTACGACGTACTTATTATTGGCAGTGGCGCTGCGGGTTTAACAACAGCACTTTGTCTGAATAAAAATATATCTGTCGCTGTTATTTCTAAAACAAATATATCAAGTGGCTCAACACCCTGGGCTCAAGGCGGCATTGCCGCCGTATTAGCTCATGATGACGACATAGAGTCACACATTGGCGATACGCTTAACGCTGGCGGCGGCTTATGCCATGAAGATGCTGTTAGAAAAACCGTCGAGAATGGCCGCTTAAGTATAGATTGGCTTAGCCAGCAAGGCGTTGATTTTACTAAGGTTAGTACAACAAACAAGAAAGATAATAAGGGTTCAGAGCTCCATTTAACACAAGAAGGCGGGCATAGTCACCGTAGAGTTGTGCATGCTGATGATGCAACCGGTTTAGCTGTTTCAACGGCACTTTGTCTGCGCGTTTCTGAAGCCGAGAACGTAACCGTGTTTGAAAACCGTGTTGCTGTCGATTTAATTACTCACAAAAAACTATTTTTACCAGGTAATCGCTGTGTCGGGGCTTACGTGCTCAACCGTGACAACAAGCATGTAGAATTATTTCGGGCTAAGTTTGTTGTGATAGCAACTGGCGGTGCAAGTAAGGCTTATCTATATACCAGCAACCCGGACGGCGCCAGTGGCGATGGTATTGCAATGGCATGGCGAAGTGGTTGCCGCGTTGCCAATATGGAGTTCAATCAATTCCACCCGACCTGCTTGTATCATCCACAAGCAAAATCTTTTTTGATTACTGAAGCGGTGCGCGGCGAAGGGGGTCATTTATTACTGCCCAACGGTGAACGCTTTATGCATCGTTTTGATGAACGTGCTGAACTTGCGCCACGAGATATCGTCGCTCGCGCAATTGACCATGAAATGAAGAGAATAGGTGCAGACCATCTTTATTTAGATATTAGCCATAAAGATGCTGCCTTCATCAAAAAACACTTTCCGACTATTTATGACACTTGCCTTAACTATGGCATCGATATCACCAAAGAAGCCATCCCAATAGTGCCCGCCGCTCACTATACCTGTGGAGGTATTATGGTGGATGAGAAATCAAGAACCGACGTAAACCAACTCTATGCGATTGGTGAAGCGTCTTTCACGGGTTTACATGGTGCGAATAGAATGGCGAGTAATTCATTACTCGAATGCGTGGTTTATGGACAAGCAGCAGCTGAGGACATTAATGCAAATATTGACGCCACCCCCTCTCCGCCTCTCGCGCCCGAATGGGATGAATCCCAAGTAATTGATTCTGACGAAGATGTCGTTATCTCGCATAACTGGGATGAGCTAAGACGCTTTATGTGGGATTATGTTGGTATCGTTAGAACCAACAAACGGCTAACCAGAGCCAAACATCGTGTCGATTTATTACATCAGGAAATTCTGGATTATTATAGTAATTATTGTATAAGCAATGACTTGCTTGAATTACGAAATCTGGTCACGGTGGCCGATTTGATTATTTGTTCTGCTATTCAACGTAAGGAAAGTCGAGGGCTTCACTATACGCTCAATTACCCAGAAAAATCAGACCAAGCCGCTGACACCATTCTCACGCCTACAAACTTTTCAACTCGTGATTGGTAATGATAGCGTCGAGATTAATTAGGCAAATTATTGAGAGGAAAACCATCGCCTTAGCATCATTTCTAACTTATCTTTTTCAATCGGTTTACTTAGATAATCATCCATACCCGACTCTAAACATTTATCAACATCACCTGACATGGCATTTGCTGTCACCGCAATAATTATGGGCTGTACAATATCTTTTTGCAGTCGAATTTTACGTGTTGCTTCAAGCCCATCCATTCTGGGCATTTGCCAATCCATTAACACCAAGTCATAGTCTTGGGACTTGATTGCATCAAGCGCTTCAATGCCATCATTCGCCAAATCGGCTGAAAGCCCCAGATAACCAAGCATAATCTTCAAGACTTGTTGATTGACCTTATTATCTTCAACTGCCAAAATTTGTTTATGTTTAAACTGCGATAAAGGAGCTTGTATTTCAGATTCAAGAACATCTTGACTCTTTTCAAACTGACCTTTAGCTAAATTTACAAGAGCAGTTTCCAAATTATCGAGTTTTAAAGGCTGACTGATAAAACTAATGTTCAAATAATCACTTAAATCACCTAAATTAAGCTCATAACGTTCATTCTGATTGGCAAAACATAAAAAACTGAAACACTCCTTGTAGACACTTAACTTACTTTTGAGCTGAAGCACATCACCTAATAAGTCGAAATCTGTACAGATGGTGACACACTGCCGGTTATGTTTAACGCTTATAAAATCCAGCCATGATTGAACACTTCCAGCAACAGTAATAGAGCATCCCATAGCATGAAGGTAGTTTTCTAATACGGTATTTTGAAAATGATTTTGCCCCAGCACAAATATAGTAGTATCGAATACGGTTATTTTTCGGGTATGCATCAAGCTTTGAATAGCTTTGGGTAATTTAAGCCTAAAGCTAAACGTAGTTCCTATTCCCTCTTCGGACCTAAAGTCAATACTGCCCCCCATTAAGTCTGCTAAATGCTTACTAATCGCAAGGCCTAAACCAGTACCACCATATTTTCTTGTCGTAGACGAATCTGCCTGAACAAAAGGCACAAACAACTTTTTCTGTGCCTTAGCATTTAAACCAATCCCCGTATCTCTGACTTCAATGAGCAATTGTGAAGTTTGATCATTTGTTGACAGAACCTCTACCCATAACTCTATACGGCCAGATTCTGTAAACTTCACCGCATTACAAGCAAGATTAAGAATGATCTGCCTAAGTCTATTGGGGTCACCAATAACATAATGAGGTACAGAGGGTGAAACAAAATAAACAAACTCTAAACGCTTTTCGCTAGTCTGGAAAAATATCAGATCAGCACAATCATCCATAAGCTGACGGAAGTCGAACGCGATAGACTCTAAATCTAACTCATTCGCCTCTATCTTAGAAAAATCCATAATGTCATTAATCAGTGATAATAAAGCTTGAGCAGAGCTATTAATCACTTGTACATATTGTGCTTGGTCTTTATGAAGACCCGTTTTTTGCATTACGTCAGACAAACCAATAATAGCATTCATCGGCGTACGGATATCATGGCTCATCGATGCCAGAAAAACATTCTTACTGCGATTTGCCTGTTCCGCGATGTCTCTCGCTTCGCTTAATTCATTATTTCTACTTTTTAAATTTGACAGCGCTTCAGCTAATTGTAAGGTGCGAATATTAAACCAGGATGCAAGCTGGGCCAGCTCATTAGAGCCCTTAATATTTAACATAGTCACGTAGTCTTCTCTGCTCACTAAACTACGTATTTGTTGTGTCAATTTATTAACAGGTAACAAAAAGGCTAAGTTAAAGAACAATAAATAGAGTAAAGCCGCTACAGCAAGTAGAATAAAAAGAAGACTCATCATGCCTTCTGTTATCCGAGAGACAACGGTGCTCGCATACCTAGCAGGCATTGCGACAACAATCTTCCAACCAATATCGGGTAGATGAAGTACACTAACAGAGGAGGCTTCTCTCAATAGCGGGTCATAAGATATTGAGAAGCGTTTACCATAATCGGTGGATAGCGAAAATTGATCGACTGACTTTGCCTCAAGCATGATACGAGCAATTTTACGTGCCTCTACAGGTTCAATTTGATCACTTTCTTTCGCTATTTTCTGGCTAAGCACATCAATTTCGTGAACTTTTTGGAGAGGTTGATTCACCTCATATTGCATCATGACTCGCTGTAATTCACTTTGAATTGTTTTTAGCGCATCATTTTTTTCCGCTAGCGTTTGTATTGTGGGGTAAGCATTTTCTGAATATTGATTAATATCAAACGGTAATAAACGCTGCTCATCCGTACTTGGGAAGGAAAGTAACCGGTTATTTCTATCTAAGGCAAAAGCGTAGCCACCCATCAAACTACTTTGTACCTGCATAAATGAGGATAATCCTGTTAGTTTTAAGTCAACCGTTGCGACACCGCTAAACGTTCCATCTATCCAGATGGGCGCTGAACAGGTAACCATGGGCTCCATTGAATGAGGGTCTCGATAAGACTTGGACCAATATACTTTATCCGGTTCAAGATAACGTACCGGGACATACCATTCTTCTAAGTGGTAACCCCGGCCATGTTGATCATTATAATCATTTAAAAATTCTAAATTCCCTGTATTATTTCTCGCCCAAAAAAAGGCAGACCTCTCTTCCGATTTATCAAACATATACGGCTCTGGCCAAACCCCGCCACCAGCAATTATGTTTTCCATTCCGGCTTGGTTTAATATTTCAGGAATAATGCGTTTAAAGGTTTCAGGCGTATGATCCAGCACTGAGGCTAACTTAGCGATTGAGCGACTCAAAGATTCAGACACCGCTAATTTTTCTCTCAAGCTAATGGCGATTGTTTTACCGATTTCATCATTAAGTTTATCGGATTGTTGAATAATGACATCTTTTCCACGACTTTCAGCGACAAAATAATTAACAACCAATACCGCACATATAAACAACACCAGACCAAAACTCATTCGAAAAGTCAGCCCCTTATAAAAGCGTCTTTCTACGGGCAGAGTTTGATGAGATCCGTCTTCTTTGTCGGCATGCATAATGGTTATTTCAATTTGATTTCAGAGAATGAGAGTATATGTTATGTATTGGTAAAATAAAGTAAACCCGACTAACAACTACGTATAATTGTGCCTATACTAAAAGGATTAATAAATTAATTGCTCAATGATCTTACTATCTTGATCACTAAAGCTAATGCAATACATTAAGAACCGTAAACACTATCTAAGTCAAGAACCCGAAAACATACCCACACTCGGCACATCGAACCTTCAACAATTTTCTCTTGTTCAAGATTCGGCTGATGAAGTGATCAATATACTGAAAAAAGAGCTAAGCCAGAATGGTTACAACCTCTAATCAAGCAGAGCAATGGTATCAAGAACAGGTTGTAGCAGTACTATACGGCAATGTTAAAGGTGCCATACTAGGCAGCACAATAAATATTGCACTCGTTACCTTCGTTTTATGGCCAATTTACCCTACTCTTAGTTTAATTACTTGGTTTGTATTAGGTCAGCTATTAAACATTATTCGGCTAACTGTATTTTTACGCTACGATAAATCCCCTTCTGATTACCCCATAAAAACATGGCTTAACATTCACCGTGTCTTAACGTGTATTTCAGGCTCTATGTATGGCTTATTAGCTTTTTTCTTCTTTAGTTCAGAACACCCCTTGCATCAGATCCTGGTCATTCTACTTTCCGGAGGAATGGGGGCTGCCGCAGTGGGAACACACTCCGTTGATAGAATAACCTATCAAAGTTTTCTATTTACTGCAGTGGTGCCCTTAATTGTTCGCTCCTATCTTGAAGGCACAGAAGTTCACATGGTTGTGGCTGCCATGCTCTGTTTACTCATGCTCATTATGCTTCGTGCCGCTAACCAGTCGAAACAAATCATGGTAGATAATATTTACATGTCTCAATCTTTAAGATACCGCGCTACCCACGATAGCTTAGTAGATTTACTCAATCGTGAAGAATTCCAAAAAAAGTATTCTCAGTTAATAAATTTCTCTTCACCAACGCCAAGCACCACCTCTCTAATTTTTATTGATCTGGATAATTTCAAAATACTAAACGACACTTTTGGTCACCAAGCTGGTGATGAAGCATTAATAAAAATCAGTGAAATCATTCGTAACTGCATCAGACAATCTGATATCGCAGCAAGATTTGGTGGTGATGAATTTATGATTTTGCTTCAATCTGATTCTGTTGAACAAGCACATATCGTTGCGGAAAAGGTCTTATTAAGAATTGCGCATTTTCAAACTTCTTTTCAAGAAGAAGATATCATGTTTGGTGCCAGCGTTGGTATCGGATACTCAACTGAAAAAACACCGAATTTCGATGCCATGCTAAAAGCTGCAGACAAAGCATGTTATCAAGCAAAAGCCGATGGAAAAGGCAAAATCTGCATCCAGGAAGTCAAGAACGATGAACAGTTAACTTTACTCAACAAACACCAAAATAGAAAAAACCAACGAACAGAAGGTTAAGCTTCATCTAAACAATATGCTTTGGATCTTATACGGCTTCTAAATAATCAATAAAAAACTGTATTGATTTTTTACCTCTAAAGTCATTAACATTTGGTCGATACACAATTCTAATTTTGTTCGGTAAAGCGCAACGACACCAATCGCTATTAAACTCGATCGCATCAATAAACTGACCGCCAAACTCATCCGACAAAACTAATTTCAAATGTTTCTCTTTTAATATTCTATGCTGAAGCACATTGAACACACCCTCAAAACATGGTTCTGGGAAAGACTGCCCCCAAGGGCCTGATCTTTCCAGTAGCTGAATATGCTCAATACTTCTTTCTTCTGGGTTAAGCTCCCCATCCGTCAGTAACATGGCCTCTAGATCAGATTCACACAACAACTCTTTGGCGATCTGATTAAAGGCTTCGGTAAAAGCAGCAAGATTATTGTATTCGATGCTCATTCCCGCGGCCATGGCATGCCCACCAAACTTGCTCAATAAATGAGGGTGCCTCTTTGCTAAAAGATCAAGCGCATCGCGCATATGTAATCCAGGAATAGATCTTGCCGAGCCTTTCAGTATTGGGTTTTGAACACTCGGGTCATCATCTGCTGGCGCAAAAATAATAGTCGGTCGATTTAATTTTTCTTTGATACGAGATGCAAGAATACCGATAACCCCTTGGTGCCAATGTGGCTGATATAGACATAAACCCCAAACTTGGTCGCCGGTATTTGAACGTTCATCAAAGCTCTGAAAAAACGATGTTAATTGAGATTCTGCATCCACTTTCATTTCTTGTTCTATATGTTTCCTCTCTTGATTGAGGTGATCTAACTTTCCAGCAAGTAATTCAGCGTCTTCTTCAGAATCACTTAGCAGGCAGTTGATACCAAGGCTCATATCATCAAGACGGCCTGCGGCATTTAGTCTCGGCCCAACAATAAACCCCATATCACTAGCATTGACGTGACCTAATTTTTTTCCTGCTTGCCCTAACAAGGCCTTAATTCCGGGGCGACACTTGCCTGCGCGAATACGCCTTAATCCCTGCTCAACCAAAATCCGGTTATTCATATCTAAAGGCACTAAATCAGCCACTGTCCCTAAGGCTAACAGGTCTAAAAAGTTTGCCATATTAATTTCAGCAAGATTATTTTTTTGGAAGAAATCTAATTCTCTAAGCGCTGCTCTCAAGCCACTCAAGACATAAAATATCACCCCAACGCCAGCAGCATTCTTGCTCAAAAAAGTACAACCTGGCTGATTTGGATTCACAATGGCATCTGCCCGCGGCAGCATATCTCCTGGTAAATGGTGATCGGTGATCAACACTTTGATACCAAGCTGTTTTGCTCGTTCCACGCCATCAATACTGGAAATACCATTATCTACAGTGACAATAAGATCTGGCTTTTTATGCGCAGCAAGATCGACAATTTCCGGCGTCAAGCCGTAGCCGTACTCAAAACGATTAGGCACAAGAAAGTGGCAATCAGCCTTCAATTCTCTTAAAAACAACATGGCAAGTGCTGTACTGGTTGCCCCATCACAATCAAAATCACCCAAAATAAGGATTTTCTGATGCGCTAACAATGCTTCTACTAGCAGCTCAACAGCGCTATCCAGCCCTTTAATGGATGCGTTATTATGTAATCGGCTTAAACTTAAATCTAATTCCGACACAGAGGTAACACCTCTTGCCAAGTAAATTCGACTTAAAAAGTCAGGCAACCCTTGCAATACTACACCACGAGGAATTGGCCGCCTTTGAACTTTTTTTTGCATCGACATAATAATGACCAGTTTTTTAGAGAGTGTTAATAGCAATAAAAAGCCGGAATATCATCCGGCTAATATATGCAAAAGTATGTCGTTACGAACGCCTGAACTTAGCAATATAGTCATGTACTTTAGAAATATCATTTTCCAGGACATCATATTTCTCGGGACGATCAAATAAGTCACTCATATGAATAGGTAACTCAGGACTAATGCCTACTCCGGACTTTTCTACCGCTTCTGGAAATTTAACAGGATGGGCTGTAGCGAGTGTCACCATAGGGATGGTCTTATCACGACGACATTGCCTTGCAGCACCAACCCCGATAGCAGTATGAGGATCTAACAAGTACTCTGTTTCATCAAATACCTGTTTAATGATGCTACATGTTTCATCATCATCCAGAGACAGGCTATCAAATAATTCTCTTGCTTTTTTCCAACGATAACTATCAATAGAGCCTGACTGCGTTTTCCAGGACTTCATTAGCGCAGCAAGAGCTTCACCGTTTCTACCATACAAATCGAACATAAGTCTTTCAAAGTTACTGGAAACCATGATATCCATACTCGGAGAAAGTGTATGTTCTAATGGTTCTTGGTGATATTTATTTTGGCTAATAAAGCGGTGCAAGATATCATTCTTGTTTGTTGCCACAACAAGCTGATTGATAGGTAATCCCATATTTCTAGCCAAATAGCCGGCAAAAATATCACCAAAATTACCCGTAGGAACAGAAAAAGATAGACTTTTATGAGGCCCACCCAGCGCTAAAGATGCACTGAAGTAGTAAACAATTTGAGCCATAATTCTTGCCCAATTGATCGAATTCACTGCGACAAGCCGTGTACCGTTCAAAAATGACTGATCACTGAAACTATCTTTAACCATATGCTGGCAATCATCAAAATTGCCTTCTACCGCAATATTGAAGACATTTTCAGCCAGTACCGTTGTCATTTGTTTGCGCTGCACATCAGAAACACGCTTATGCGGATGTAGAATAAAAATATCGACATTATCACAATGTTTACAACCTTCGATAGCAGCAGACCCCGTATCCCCGGAAGTTGCCCCTAATATGACAACACGCTCATTGCGTCTCTTTAATACAAAGTCTAATAAACGACCAAGCAATTGCAGAGCAAAGTCTTTAAATGCCAATGTCGGGCCTCTGAACAGCTCCATGACCCATTCATTTGAATCTAATTGAACCAAAGGGGCGACCGCTTTATGCCCAAAAACAGCATAGGTTTCCTCAACCATCGATTTAAATTCAGCCTCGGGTATTTCACCTTCAACAAATGGGTACATCACCTTAAAAGCAAGCTCTGAATAAGGAAGACCTTTCCAGGATGCAATTTCTTCTAACGTAAAGTGAGGTAATGTTTCGGGTACATATAAACCACCATCTGGCGCTAAACCCGTTAGCAATACATCTTCAAATGACAAGGCTGGTGAAGCACCACGAGTGCTAATATATTTCACAATATTCTTCCAATTCTTTGATTTGCATATAACAGTCTTTTTATCTTAAAAGACTGTTATATGCATTAAAAATACAGCTAGTTAAAATGCTCTACACGTATACGAACTACTTTTTGGCATGTAGTAGATAACGCCTCAATTTGGCTGATTGCTAAATTAATTTGCTTCTCTTTTACTTCATGGGTCAGTAACACTAACGGAATGACATCGCCATCCTGTTCACTTTCACGCTGCATAACCGATTCTATATTAATACCCAAATCACTCATAATAGAGGCTACTTTAGCTAACACTCCAGGATGATCTTCAGCCATGACCCGAAGATAATAAGCTGAAGAAATATCCTCAATAGGTAAAACAGGGAGATTTCTAATACTCGACAAAGAAAAACCTAAATACGGCACAGGCACAGTAGCATCTAATCTCATAAACCGAGCAACGTCAACAAGGTCGGCAATCACAGCTGACGCTGTAGCTTCTGAACCAGCACCAGCACCATAATACAAGGTTTGACCAACGGCATCACCATCTACCAGCACGGCATTCATAACGCCATCTACTTTAGCGATCATTTGTTGTTTAGGGATCATCGTGGGATGAACTCGAAGCTCAATCCCTGATTCGTGCATACGGGTAATTCCAAGATGTTTTATGTTATAACCTAATAAATCAGCATTCCTGACATCCATAGGCGTAATGGCACTAATACCTTCCGTAAACGCTGCATCAAACTGGAGAGGAACGCCAAATGCAGCAGAGGCTAAAATTGTAAGTTTATGCGCTGCATCAATACCTTCAACATCAAAGGTGGGGTCTGCTTCTGCATAACCTAAGGTTTGCGCTTCAGCCAGAACATCTTGGAATTCTCGCTGTTTATCTTTCATTTCTGTGAGAATAAAGTTACCTGTACCATTAATAATACCGGCCAGCCAGTTAATTTTATTAGCTGCCAATCCTTCTCTTAACGCTTTAACAATGGGAATACCACCAGCAACACCCGCTTCATAAGCTACGTTAACTTTGTATTCAGCCGCTAATTCAAAAATTTCATTACCATGCACAGCAATGAGCGCTTTATTAGCCGTCACCACATGCTTACCTTGCTTAATGGCTAAACATACCAATTCTTTAGCAAGATCATAACCCCCTATCAGTTCGACAAAAACATCGACTTCCGGATCATTCACTACATCCATTAAGTCAGTCGTAAAAATGATATTTGAAAGATCGCAATTATCCTTCTTTGTTCTTGATGCAACTCTTACAACACTAAGTGAGCAACCAGCGCGTGCAGAAATTTCTTTTTGGTTCCGCTGTATGACATTGATCACACCACTTGCAACAGTCCCTAAACCACAGATACCAATTTTCAAGGCTTTCAAAATTTACCCCTTACCTACTTTATTTAACTACACGTAAACTTTCCAGCACGCTTGTTTTACAGGCTATCAAGCGCTCTAGATTTCGACCGCATTATACCCATTCAATGCTCAAGACAAAATTGCTAATACAGTTAATGTGACAAGAAACCACGAAATATTTTCAAGCATCCACCCAACAAGGGCTAAATGAAATATTTTGTCTATACTAGAAAAAACACAAACAAACATAGGAACATCAATGACGCTTTTATTTAAAACTATCACTGCTGTATTTTTCATAACAATGCTGAGCGCATGCAGTGGACCATTTAGTGATTACAACAACTACGACTTAAGCCAAGCTTATGCCAAGTGCGACTTTAGTAAATTAACAGCTGCTGGCGCTCAACGCTGCACTAACATCAAAAAGGAATGCGATAAACGCAAAGATGAGTCAGGATTTAGATGCTAATAACTAAATCCATTTTAAAATAATTAAAGTATGCCTAAAGCTTGACCAATCTTTGCAGCATTTATGTAGCCAGGTATCAAGGTACCATCTTCTAATATAATGGCTGGCGTTCCGCTAATACCGATTTTTCTACCTAAGTTATACTGATCAGCAACAGGGTTAGCACACACTTTTACATCTAACGGCTGACCATTTTTTGCCTTTGTCATTGCAGTTAACTTATCATCCGCACACCAGACAGATACATATTTTTTATACGATTCACTATTTATACCAGCCCTAGGGTAAGCTAAATAACTGACCTTTACCCCCATAGCATTTAACTCTGGCACTTCTTTATGTAGTTTTCTGCAATACCCACAATCAATATCTGTAAAAACAGTAATACTTCCCTTTTGTTCACCCTCTGCAGGAAATACAATTTTTTGATCATTTGGAATCGTATTTATTTTCGAGATACGAGCCACTTCGCGCTTAGTCTCTGACAGGTTTTTTAGCTTATCATTTTCTGTAGAATACATATCACCCGTGAAGAAATAACGACCATCTGAACTCGAAAACAAAATTTCGCCCGAATCTGATTCAACCTGAAACATACCTTTAATCTGCGTTGACTGAATGTCTTTAATAATCAAACCAGGAATTGCTTTGCTTATATTTTCAGTAATCAATTTATTGTCAGCAAAACAAACAATAGCGCTTGATAACAACACAACAACTAAAAAAACCCTACCCAATAACTTCATATCATTACCTTTTTCGAAGATTTATCTTGCGCACAATCAGGCACCAGATACGTACATGAATACATTTATGCATTATTAAAAACAACATATTAAATCATTAGTGTTTTCTAACTGTTATAATTTTCCAGATTAAACTAGCAACAATCATCATACTATCAACTAAAAATCAAAAAAAAGGCAAATGCTCACACATTTGCCTTTTTTTGCTTAACGATTAGTAAACTTCACGTCATGCATAGGTTAATAAGGACCCCTTATTAACCTAATTTTTCTTTAATTCTTGCAGCCTTACCACTCAATTCTCTCAAGTAATAAAGCTTAGCCTGTCTCACATCGCCACGACGTTTAACAGAAATACTATCAATTTGCTTACTAAAAGTTTGGAATGTTCTTTCAACACCCACACCATAAGATATTTTTCTTACCGTAAATGATGAATTAAGACCACGATTACGCTTAGCAATTACAACACCTTCATAGGCCTGCAAACGCTCACGAGTTCCTTCTTTAACTTTTACCTGAACCACAACAGTATCACCTGGCCCAAACTCAGGTATCTCAGCGGTCATTTGCTCAGCTTCAATAGCGCTGATAATGTTATTCTTGCTGCTCATCTTACACTCCTAAAAATGATAAGCGGTTAACCCTGCTTATCTATTCACTTCTTCAATAAATTCTTGCAACAACAATTGTTGCTCCACATTCAACTCTATATTTTCCAACAGCTCAGGCCTGCGCAACCATGTTCTGCCTAAAGATTGCTTTAAGCGCCAAAGTCTAATTTTCCCGTGATCCCCCGATAACAAAACACTAGGAACAGACTGGTCTTGAAAAACCTCAGGCCGAGTATAATGCGGATGGTCTAATAGACCATTTACAAAAGAGTCCTCAACGACTGAGTCTTTATGCCCAAGCACACCTGGAACCAATCTTGACACCGAGTCAAGCAAAACCATTGAAGCAAGCTCACCACCACTTAATACAAAATCACCTATTGATATTTCTTCATCAATTTGAGTATTAATTAAGCGCTCGTCAACTCCCTCATACCTCCCTGAAACCAACACCAAAGTATCATATTGGGATAACTCAACTACTTTTTTATGATCTAGCTTTTCACCTTGAGGAGAAAAATAAATCGTACGAGATTTTTCTTTTTTAGCACCAGATTCCGAGGATACATTGCTTGCAGAACCTGAAGGCTCACGAGCAAGAAAATCATCTTTGGCAGCTAATATTGCATCTCGTAGAGGTTCAACCTTCATCAACATCCCTGGACCACCGCCATAAGGTCGGTCATCTACAGTACGATGCCGGTCTTGGGTAAAATCCCGAGGGTTCCAGTAATTGACCTCTAATATCCCGTTCTGAACCGCCCTGCCAACTACACCAGATGTAAAAACAGGCAAAAACATCTCTGGAAATAAGGTAACCAAGTCAAATCGCATATATCCTCACTTTTCAAACTAGAAGCTAGGATCCCAATCAACCTCAATTATTCCCTTACTTAAATCTACAGTCTTAACCACTTGTTCAGGCAAATAAGGAATCAACCGTTCTTTGCTGTCGATACTGTTTTTACACTTAGTCACAACTAGCACGTCATTTGAACCTGTTTCAATCAAATGATCAACCTTACCCAAAAGCACAGAATCAGCCTCACCCTCAACAGGATAAACTGAATAGACCTGCAAACCCTGCAACTGTGACCAATAGTATTCACCATCAGACAAAGCTGGGAGCTCATTTGCGGGAACTGTAACCAACATCCCACAATACTTTTTAGCAAGATCCCTGTCATTCACACCATCAAATTGAGCCACCAAACCATTTCCGTGTGGTTTGCATGCTAAAACTTTAATAGGCCTAGTAATGCCAGATGTATCTTGCAATTGCCAATCATTATATTGGCATATGTTATCTTTAGGCTGCGTGTAAGAAAAAATCTTAACCCAACCTTTTACACCATAAATAGAGGTGACTTTGCCCATTACAGTATGTTGTGATTCTTTACTCATGAGCAACTCCTCAAACTAACCTACAAAGCAAGAGAAAATTAAGCTGCAGACTTAGCAGACTCTTTCAACAAGTTTTGTACACGTTCTGATGTCGTTGCGCCCTTATCCAACCAAAACTGAACTCTTTCAGTATCAATACGTAAGCGCTCTTCTTGACCACGCGCTACAGGGTTAAAAAAACCTACTCGTTCCAAATAACGGCCATCTCGAGCTGAACGACTATCTGTAACAGTTAAGTGATAAAATGGGCGCTTCTTAGAGCCGCCACGTGATAAACGGATAGTAACCATATTCGCTTTAAATCCTGATTCCAGTTAAAAAATTTCTGAGTGCTCTTTCTTTCGTACTTACAAACCAAAATACGATGGCGCTCGAAAGGGCGCACATTCTAGTATATTCAAAGTTAATTGGAAATAGTAAATTCGCTTTTTTCTTCTCCCATAAAAATATTTTCACTGACTCAAACCAAAAACAGTAAAAAAAGCAATTAAAACTGACCTCCACCGGGCGGCATCATCCCCTTCATCCCTCTCATCATGTTAGCCACCCCCCCCTTTTTTGTAAATTTCTTCATCATTTTCTGCATTTGCTTATGCTGCTTTAATAAACGGTTCACATCTTGAATCTGTGCCCCCGAACCATTTGCAATGCGCCGCTTGCGCGAATTATTAATAGAGTCTGGATAAGACCTTTCAGCAGGTGTCATAGATGAAATCAAAGCCTCCATCTGTATTAGAGCTTTATCACTAACCTGCTGTTGAGCAGCCTGAGCCATCTGCCCCATACCCGGCAACTTATCGAGCAAGTTACCTATGCCACCCATATTTTTCATTTGAATCAACTGATCACGAAAATCCTCTAAATCAAAACTCTTACCTTTTTTGATTTTTTTAGTCAGCTTTTCTGCTTTTTGTTTATCTAGATTTCGCTCAGCATCTTCGATAAGACTTAAAATATCCCCCATTCCGAGGATTCGAGACGCTAAACGGTCAGGATGAAACGGCTCCAGCGCATCAACCTTCTCCCCCATACCCATAAATTTAATAGGCTTGCCTGTAATATACCTAACAGAAAGAGCAGCCCCCCCCCTAGAATCACCATCTGCCTTTGTAAGAATTACCCCCGTCAACGGCAACGCCTCATCGAAAGCCTTTGCGGTATTAACAGCATCCTGCCCAGTCATGGCATCAACAACAAAAAGCGTTTCAACCGGATTGATAGCACCATGCAGTTCTGTAATCTCAGACATCATCTGTTCATCAATCGCCAGACGACCAGCAGTATCAACCAACAAGACATCGACAAATGATTTTTTAGCCTCCTGAATTGCTGCATTAGCTATATCAACAGGTTTTTGATCTGACGAACTTGGAAAAAATATAGCACCCACTTCTTGCGCTAAGGTTTCTAATTGTTTAATTGCGGCGGGGCGATAGATATCCGCACTCACAACCATAACCTTTTTCTTTTCGCGTTCAGACAAATAACGCGCCAACTTAGCTACCGACGTCGTCTTACCAGCACCCTGAAGCCCGGCCATCAAAATTACAGCAGGCGGCTGCGCATTCAACGACAAGCCTTCTGATTGAACCCCCATCATTTCGACAAGCTCAGCATTTACTATTTTAATGAATGCCTGCCCAGGGGAAAGACTTCTCATCACCTCATGACCAATGGCACGTTTGCGCACCTGAGCAATAAACTGCTTCACAACAGGCAACGCCACATCAGCCTCAAGCAATGCCATACGCACTTCTCGCAAAGTACCTTTGATATTATCTTCAGTAAGTCTTGCTTGTCCGGTAACCTTCTTTAAGCTATCGGAAAGTCGTTCTGTTAGATTTTCAAACATGATTCGTCTCTATATATTGCCAAGTAGTTGCAAACCGCGCATTATAACCCTTTAAAAGCCACAATTTGAACAGTAAAACTCATAATGAATATTTTAGTACTTAGTCTTCTTTCCATCGGGCTTTATACTTTTGGAACTTTCCACCAAAGCTTAATCTACTTAAGAAAAGCCCAAGCAAAGCCTTTCACCACCATGCTAACTGGCAGCATTGCTGTATCCTGCCAACTAATAGTCACATATAATCAAATATTCACCAACAACGAAATAGTGCTTAGTTTATTTAATACTGCATCTCTCGTTGCCTGCTTTGTGATTAGCTGCTTACTATTATTATCGAGTAGAAAGCCATTGCAACCCATTTTTATATTTTGCTATCCAATCGCTGCATTAAGCCTAATAGGCAGCCTCTTAAGTAACGATGACACACTCATATTTCAACCAGAAAATAGCGGCATCTTTATACACATAACCTTATCAATCATTGCGTATAGTGTATTTTGCATAGCCGTCATTCAAGGCTTCCTTGTATATATCCAGAACAACAACCTAAAAAACCATAAGCCAACAATATTACTCAGAAATCTTCCACCACTACTAACAATGGAAAATCTATTATTCGAGATGATCTGGAGCGGCACAGCACTGCTCGGACTCGCTATTATTGCCGGTTTAATATTTGTTGATAACTTATTTGCACAACACCTTGTACATAAAAGCATTTTATCAATCATTGCCTTCGCAATCTTCTCAACCCTTCTAGCGGGTCGCCACATATATGGCTGGAGAGGCTTAACCGCCAGTAAATGGACACTCTGGGGGTTCAGCATTTTAATGATAGGTTTTTTTGGCAGCAAATTAGTCTTAGAACAAACCTTAAGCCACTAAAAATCAATATTACCTATACGCACAAAACAGGAAATCAACCTTGAGCGAAACCTCAATCACCACCTTACTCATTTTTTTGTTCTTCTTGATAATTTTATCAGCATTCTTTTCAAGCTCAGAAACAGCAATGCTTTCACTCAATCGATACCGCCTAAAGCACCTAAAGAAAAGTGGCCACAAAGGCGCAATAAAAGCCAGCCGCCTATTAAAAAGAACTGACCAACTAATAAGCGTTATATTAATTGGTAACAATTTTGTAAACATTCTTGCATCTTCAATTGCAACCGTTATTGCCATCAGGTTATGGGGCGACACTGGCATCGCCATCGCCACCGCCGGACTAACAATAATATTATTAATCTTTGCAGAAATTACACCTAAAACCATCGCGGCATACTATCCTGAAAAAATTGCACTCCCTGCCGCTCACATATTAAAACCGCTTCTAAAAATACTGTACCCGGCCGTCTGGACAATCAACCTTGTAACATCCTTCCTACTCAAATCACTCGGCCTAAAGATCAATGACGACCAAGATAACCACATCAGCCGCGAAGAACTCAGAACCTTGGTAAACGAATCAGGCACACTCATACCCAGAAAACATCAGGAAATGCTTGTCGGCATACTTGACTTAGAAAAAGTAACAGTCAATGACATCATGATCCCAAGAAATGAAGTAATAGGCATAAATATTGACGACAATCTAGACTCGATACTCCAACAACTCCGAACATCACAACATACCAGACTCCCCATCTACAAAGGCGACATTAACAATATCATCGGTATTCTACACTTAAGAAATATGACCAAAGTAATGTCACAAAACGAACCCAATAAAGCTGCCTTACTGCAAGTGTGCCGAGAACCATATTTCACACCCGAGAGCACATCCCTAAACGCACAACTACTCTATTTCCAACAAGAAAAAAGGAGAATTTCCGTTGTCGTTGATGAATACGGAGATGTTCTCGGAATCGTTACTATGGAAGATATCTTAGAAGAAATCGTAGGTGAATTTACAACCAATTTCTCTTCAGCAAGCAATCAAGACATCATATCACAAGACGATGGAAGCCACCTTATTGATGGCTCAACCCCAATTAGAACAATAAATAAAAATCTAAACTGGAATCTACCCACCAACGGCCCAAAAACATTAAGCGGACTAATAACTGAAGCCTTGGAAACGCTCCCCGAAAGCCCAGTTTGCCTTTATATTGAAGAATATCAGGTAGAAATCAGACAATTAAAAGACAATATCGTCAAAACAATTCAAATAAGCGAGAAACCACACAATCGGAGTAAAACATAAGTCACACAAACACCAAAATATAACACCACAAAACAATATAGAAGTTCAAAAGCGCACATTTTTCAGGTATAATACATTGAGGTAAATTGGCTCTTTCTTGAACAGAGCATTAATAATTGATTAGCGCACACTAAACAGGTTCATCTAATGAGCAATTCGAATGGCGTCACTTATCTAAGAGACAACCAGCATTTTAAACAAAGTTTAAATACTGAAGCCCTTGCTCGAATCCAAAAAATAAGCCAACTTAGTAGCCAGCACTTGATCGAGATGCTCCAAAACATGTTCGACGGGGTGGATGATTCTTTTTTTGAACTCGCTAACAATGCTCGAACCAACAATGAACAGAATTTGTTTTTTGAAGCCATGCGTGAAGTTCGCATAAAGCGAAAAAGTATCGAAAACGACTTTAAAATCAAAATATGCAACCTATTTTCATCAACACATGTATTCAGCAAAAAATCTAATACACTCACAACTCACGAAGTAGACTTTGATAAGCTGTCGTTAGTTAATAAAGACGACCTTGAAGAAGACGTCGCTATCTCTTCAATGGCCTCCAAAGCAACATCAAACTTTCCAGGCCCTTTGCTTCAATTCCAGACAAGAGCGGCAAATTTATTCGGACAAACAGATCTTAGCGCTATTACTCCCCCCTTAAACCCGGAGGATATAAGTAAAGCATTTGCACTCTGCTGCTCTAAACTTGAAATAAATTTGAAAGAACGACTTATCGTCTACAAACAATTTGACCGCTACGTACTCTCTAACCTTGGCTATGTTCTTGATGAAGCAAATCAATATTTAATAAAGTCGGGAATTTTACCCAATCTAAAATCCAGTATCACAAAACAGCAACACAAGCCAAAGCACTCAATTAACACACCACAACAAACACAGAATGTGCTACCACAACTACAAACTTTATTAGCGAATATAAGAAGCAAATCACCGGAAGAATTTAACCCAAACCAATCCACCCCCAACACCACAAGCCAGCATTACATTGGCACACAAGACCTAATTAACCTGCTGTCAAACATACAAAATTCAGCACCATTACAGACAAGCAGCCCTAAAGTTATAGACATTCAGTCTCAACTAAAACAACATCTACAGCAATCATCACCCCTAAAAGATAAGAACCCCGCCTTCAATCAAGTTGATGAAGATCTAATTAATCTTGTCGCCATGCTTTTTGAGTTTATCTTGGATGATTATAATTTAGCAGCGCCTATTCAGGTTTTAATTAGCAGGCTACAGATACCAATTCTTAAAATAGTTATCAGAGACAACTCTTTTTTCAGCACAAACAGGCACCCCGCAAGAAAATTACTAAATACTTTAGCCAAAGCTGGAATAGGCTGGAATGAAAACCAAAATAGAGAACAAGACGCTCTTTACCAAAAAATATACGGCATTATTCATAGCATACTAGATGCACCAGAAAGCGATATAGCATTATTTGACTCACTTAACAAAGAACTTGAAGAGTTTATGACCAAGGAAGAAAAGAAATTTAAAATCGTTGAACAAAGAACCAAAGAGTCTGAAAAAGGCCTATTAAAGTCCAAACAAGCGCAAAAAACTGTTGATAAATTTATAAGCACATTTACCAATAACAAAGACATCCATTTGCCAGAAATCATCCATGAAACTCTAATTCAAGGCTGGAGTCGTGTAATGTTTTTAGCATATTTAAAAGATGACCAGGAACATCAGTGGGACAAATCCTGCCAAGCTGTTCAAGATTTAATATGGTGTCTACAGCCAATAAAATCCCAAAAAGACAGGCAACACTGGATTGTAATAGCACCAAAGCTAATAAAAGAACTTAAGCGCGGCCTGAAAGATGTCTCATACCATACCAACAACCTCGATGAGACAATCATTCAAATCCGGACAATTTTGACGTCCACATTCAAACAAAATTCGTTTGATGATATAGATAACAAAGCAACATTTCAGACGAACCAAGTAACTGTCCAGCCCGAGAGTTTAAGTGCTGTAGAAAAGCAATTGATATTTAACGATTCAACTTTAGAAAAATATTCTAATTTAATTGATGAAATTGCGCTAGGAACTTGGTTTGAGTTCCATCTAGCGCCCGATAAAAAGACCCGCTGCAAACTCTCAACATCTCTTAAAGAAGCTGATTCATTTATATTTGTAAATAGACTCGGGCTTAAGAGTCTTGAAAAAACAAGAGAAGAGCTTGCTACAGACCTGCATAAGAAAAATGTTATTATTTTAGAACAAGGCCCACTCATTGATAGAGCCATGAATGCAGTAACCTCAAGCTTAAAACAAAAAGCCAGCGCATAAAAAATCAGTGGAACATACCAACAAACATCTTCTTAGGTTTTATATAGCGCTATTTAGCTCCGTAATTTCTCACTCAGTAATATTATTACTCTTATTTATTTATGCCCCAAGCATTGAACTGGAAAGAAAAACCATCCCTTTTCAACTAACATCAAATGACAATGCAGGGCAAACATCGAATCAACCCAACATGTCACACTCAGAAAACGCACTCGCTGCCCAGGAGTTTTTACGTACATTAAATGAGTCAACATTTGAGCAACTCATTCGAGAAAACACCCAAAAGTCTACCCAAAGAAGCAAATCCAACATCCCGTTCAAATCAAACCCGCAAGATGAAAGCCCATTCATTCAGCAACCTACTTTCAAACAAAGCGCTAACTCATCAAATGCACTCCAAGGGTTTCAGAATATATTCAGCAGAAAAAAAATCAAAGAAAGAACACAAAGTGAAACACAACAAATTTCAACAAAATCGCTGGAAGATCTGACTGAATATGAAATTCAATTATTACAAAGACTAGCAAGAAATGAGCTGTATGATGAATATCACCCAGTTATGGAAAGAAACAAACAAACGCAAATCAGCTATATTATAACGCTACAACTTTTTCCCAATGGATCCATTAAAAATGCCCAAATAAATAGTTCCAGCAGTATTAAAGAGATTGATAGATTAGCCGTACAATCAGCATTTTCTGCCAGCCCTTACCCAAAACCACCCAAAGAAGACATCATAAAAAACTTTAAATATAACATCCCAATCATTTACAAAAAAAATAAATAAAAAAGGAGGCCAGAATACCCCCCTTATAATTCAAATAACTACCACACCTAACCTTAACTACCTGCGGCCTGCACAGCCTCTGCAGCCATTTTCTTTAACTCACCAGACTCATACAACTCCGTCACAATATCACACCCACCAACCAGCTCACCTTTAACATATAACTGAGGAAAAGTAGGCCAGTTAGAGTAAACCTTTAAGTTCTCTCTAATTTCAGGATGCTCCAAAATATTGATATAGGCGAAACGCTCTTCGCACGCCATAAGCGCTTGTGACGTTTTTGCAGAAAAGCCACATTGCGGCTGCTGAGGAGAACCTTTCATATACAATATGATTGGGTTACTTTCTATTTGATCTTTGATTGTATCCATTATAGACATAACAACCTTACCCTTTTGACATTAAAAAACTCTTTTCACAAGAAGACCTATACCAAGCACTGATGATTGAACCTGACACAGATATAAGGAAAAACATTGCGACATAGTGTACCTTTTTTTTAAATGACCAACCATAACACTCAAGTATTATTTCATAAATTATTACCATTCTTTACGTCAACCAAAACTAACTAAACTAGCTGCATCCCATTCAGTATTTTTAAACATCGCAAAGTTTGATAAAGCACCAAGTTCAGGCTAATATTAGTTCTTTTTAGGGGCAGCACATTAGCTGCCTTTTTGCGTTATAAAGAGATTCATATGAATAACGATCTACCTTTAATGAATACTTATGGTAGGCTTCCTGTCGCTTTTGAAAGCGGTGATGGTTGCTGGCTTTACGATACAGATGGAAATAAATACTTCGACACCTTTTTCGGCATCGCCGTATGCGGGCTCGGCCACACCCACCCATCTGTTACCAAAGCGATTAAAGACCAAGCAGGAAGATTGATTCATTGCTCTAATTTATATCACAACCCTCTTCAGACACGTCTTGCCCAGAAAATCTGTAGCATTTCTGATATGGAAAAAGTTTTCTTTTCTAATTCTGGTGCAGAAGCTAATGAGGCCGCCATAAAACTAGCGCGGAAATATGGCCATGAAAAAGGCATCAAAACACCAACTATTATCGTAATGGAGAACTCTTTCCACGGCAGAACCATGGCCACACTAACAGCAACGGGAAATAGAAAAGCGCAAGCTGGATTTGAACCACTACTAAGCGGCTTCGTTAGAGCCAACTTTAACAATATCGAAGAAGTAGAACGAATTGCTGCAGCTAATGCTAATATCGTTGCGATTTTATTAGAACCAATACAAGGAGAAGGCGGGCTAAGTATTGGCAGTAACCAGTATATGCAAGATATAAGAAAAATATGTGATAAAAATGACTGGCTAATGATGCTGGATGAAGTACAAACGGGAAATGGCCGTACTGGAAAATATTTTGCTTACCAAGACTCAGACATTCTTCCTGATGTTGTCACAACCGCAAAAGGCTTAGGAAATGGTTATCCAATTGGAGCCTGCCTAACACGTGGAAAAGCAAATTTAATTCTAACACCCGGCAGCCATGGCTCAACGTTTGGTGGCAACCCCTTAGGTTGTGCAGCAGCATTAGCGACAATTGACGAAATCTTAAATGAAAAACTGTGCGATAGAGCGCTAGTCCTTGGCAACAGAATTGTAGATCAACTTAAAGCAGAATTGCTTGATGCAAGTTACATTACCGAGATCAGGGGAAAAGGTTTGATGATTGGAATTGAAATGACATCACCTTGCCCCGAGATTGTTCCATTAGCCAAAGCAAAAGGCCTTCTACTAAATGTAACTGCTGAGAAAGTTATCCGCTTACTCCCCCCTTTAAACATGACTGATGAAGAATGTAACTTTTTAGTCGATGCAGTTATCCAAATAATTCGACTCTATGCCGCTGATGATCGCAGCAGACCTCGTGGAAGCTAATATTGAGAAAAAGCTCTTGAACAATGACACACTAAACATCGATTTACTTTTTTGAGAACAACATGGCACTTAGACATTTTCTAACTTTAACAGACCTATCAACAACAGAACTTAAACAAATCATAGAAAGAGCAATTACACTAAAAAATGAACATAAAGACGGGCATATCTATGAACCGCTAAAAAACAGAGTATTAGCGCTTATCTTTGAAAAATCTTCAACAAGAACGCGCGTATCATTTGAGTCTGGCATGGCACAATTTGGTGGGTCTTCGCTGTTTTTATCACCCAGAGATACCCAACTTGGGCGTGGAGAACCCATTGAGGATAGCGCCAAAGTTCTATCAAGAATGGTCGATGCCATTACAATCCGCACATTTGAACATTCAAAAATAGAACTTTTTGCAAAACATTCATCTGTGCCAGTTATCAATGCTCTAACCGATGACTTTCACCCCTGTCAACTCTTGGCTGATATGCAGACATATCATGAACATCGCGGCTCCATTGAAGGTAAAAAAGTCACTTGGATTGGTGATGGCAACAATATGTGTAACTCTTTTATTAACGCAGCAAAGCTCTTAAACTTTGAGTTAGTCATTTCTTCTCCTGTCGGCTATGATCCATCCCCATCACTATTAAAAGCAAATGGAAAGCATGCACATATTGTCCGCAACCCTATTGCAGCATCACATAACTCAGATTTAATCGTAACCGATGTCTGGGCTTCAATGGGGCAAGAAGAAGAACAAAAAATAAGAGAAAATAAATTCAGCAATTACCAAGTAAGCCCCGAATTAATGAGCCATACAAACAGTGATGCACTATTTATGCATTGCCTTCCCGCTCACCGTGGTGAAGAAATTAGCCATGACATGCTTGAGCACAAGAGTTCAGTTGTCTGGGATGAGGCAGAGAATAGATTACATTCACAAAAAGCTTTATTAGAGTTTTTGCTTTGCAATGCCTAATACGATTCACTAGAAACAAGACAACTTCATCAAGGCTAATAAATTGTGTCACTTCTTCTAGAACTTGATAATCTTCAATGCAACTACGATAAACTAGTCGTTATCAAGGATCTTTCCTTTAAGCTAATGGAGGGTGATATTGCTTGCCTACTCGGCCCAAGTGGCTGCGGAAAAAGCACAATATTAAGAGCCATAGCGGGGTTCGAAGCTATAATTGAAGGGCATATAAAACTTAATAAGGAAGTTATTTCATCCCCTAAAATACAAAAAAGCCCAGAACTCAGAAAAATTGGTATGGTCTTTCAAGATTATGCATTATTTCCACACTTAAATGTACTCGAAAATATACAGTTTGGACTAACCAAGCACAAAAAAAAGCCGCGCATAGACGTCGAAGAGCTAATCAAACTCGTTGATCTAGAAGGCTATGAAAATCGCTATCCTCATGAGTTATCAGGCGGGCAACAACAAAGGGTTTCACTAGCACGCGCACTGGCGCCAAAACCCGATTTACTTTTATTAGACGAACCCTTTTCCAACTTAGACGCAGAACTGAGAAATAGATTAAGTCTTGATATTCGAGATATTTTAAAAGCATTAAATATTAGCGCCATCCTTGTTACTCATGATCAAAAAGAAGCTTTCGCAATGAGTGATCAAATTGGCGTTATAGACCAAGGTAGAGTTCAACAATGGGGCTCACCATATGAGCTATATCACGAGCCATTCAATCATTTTGTTGCCTCTTTTGTAGGTCAAGGAACATTCATTAAAGGCGTAACCCTTGAGCCTGATACTTTTGATACTGAAGTCGGCCTACTTAAGGGGAATAGAGCATATAGCTGGAAGCAAGGCACACAAGTCGAGATTCTTATTCGTCCCGATGATGTAATTTATTCACAAAAATCGACTCTGAGTACACTCGTGACCGGTAAAATTTTCGCAGGGACATCAACACAATACCAGTTAAAGCTTGCTTCAGGCATTATCATTGAAGCTCTGCTCCCAAGCCACCAAGACTTTCTAATTGGCAACAATGTCACTATCGAAATTGATGCCGAACATTTAATCGCTTATGAAATCGCAAACAAGTATTAAGCTAAGTTTAAATTTTCAGCTTGCTTAGAGCACTCAGTAAAGAATGATTCATATACAGGCAAAATACTAGGCTGCTCCCAATGTAAAAAATGCCCGACGCCCTTTATTAATTCAAAACGCCCTAAGGGTATAAGCTGAGTTGATTTTCTCGTATCAAATAAGTCCATTATCGTATCAAATTGCCCCATTACAACGAGTGTTGGAACACGAATCAACTGGAGATTCATATGCTCTTTAAGGTCACCTAACTGAGTCACAAACACACTATGCTCATAAAAGGAGCGGAACTGCTGATCACTCATACTATTAAACTGAGCAAGAATCTGCTTTTTTAAGGTATCAGGGATATATTGACCAAATTTCTCAATCATCATCGGTGCAATTTCAGCCCCCCGCCCCTCTTCTATATAAACCTGAACCTGCGAGATAATTGATTTGAGCACACTATTAGGCTTTGTACCAAAGCTACCCAATATGATTTTATGAAAGACTTCCGGATAATTTTCAGCATATACAGCAGAAACAATCGACCCCCACGAACCACCTATAAGGTATCTCTGCTGGCAATCCAAGACATCCAAATATGATAATAGCTGATGAAGAACATCAACTTGCTCATTTAAAGGCACACCCGCTGAGCCACTCAAAATTTCAGAGCGGCCTTGACCAGGCATATCAAACACAACAATTCTATAGTCTTTCGAAAAATATGAAATAAAAGAACGCCAGGCAGACATCGTTTGCTTGGCGCCACTAACACAAACAATCACCTTTTCTTGCTGACCATAGACCCGATAAGGAATTGAAAAACGGCTGTACTCAAAAACACCTGTTCTTTTTATCATTACACTTTCCCGTCCGAATACATAAAATAAAGTTATAACAAAATATTAATCATATGACTGTGAAATAATACCTTGTTTTACAATGATTCAAATTAGACTGTGCAAATTGTGAACACGTATATTTTTTGAATACAATCACACCCTTTTAGCCTTGTAAATTTCTTGCATTACCTTACTCAACGCTTCAGCAGGATCATTAGCTTGGGTAATAGGACGGCCAACCACTAAATAATCCGAGCCAGCCGCTATTGCCTGGCTTGGCGTCATAATACGCTGCTGATCTCCTTTCTCAGAAAAACTAGGACGAATACCTGGCGTAACTAATTTGAAATCTATACCTAAACTTTCTTTTAACAATGAGGCCTCATGCGCTGAACAAACGACACCATTTAAACCTGAGGATTGAGCAAGGATACTTAGCTTAGTCACATGTTCCAAGGGAGAACACATCACCCCGATATCATGTAAGTCCTTCTCTGTCATACTCGTAAGAACAGTGACGCCAATCAATAACGGAGGCTTAGCATAGTTTGCTAATTTATTAACACACGCCTCCATCATATTCCTACCACCACTAACATGCACATTGACCATCCAGACCCCAAGATCTGCAGCTATCGCTACGGCATTAGCGGTAGTATTTGGTATGTCATGAAATTTCAAGTCGAGAAACACATCAAAACCCTTCTGATGTAAGGATTCTAAAATTTTTGGCCCAGATCTTGTGTAAAGTTCTTTACCTACTTTGACACGACATTCTTTAGGATTTAACAAGTCGGCCATTTCAAGCGCTTTACCCATGCATGGATAATCCAAGGCCACAATTAAGGGCATATCTTTCAAATAAGTATTTTCTTTTTGGGGCTCATTAATCATTAAACACATACCATTTTATTTCTGAAATACAGTTTCATATTCAATTATAGGTTTAATCGTCTGCCAATTCTTGCAGCTAGGGCACTGCCAATGAAGCTGGCTACTAGAAAAACCACACGAACCGCACTTATAATTTTGCTTACCCAGCTGAACCATGTCTAACACGCTCACTATTAAAGTAATGACATCTTCAGGCGTATAGTTAGAAGATGAATAAAGCTTAAAGAAGCAACTGAGGCCTGCAATACTCGGAGAATGATTTAAGTATTCATATAAAAATGTCCCGGCCTTTTCCAAATTGCCTTCCGCAGTCATAGATTCAACAATAGCTAACATAATGGGAACTTGCCCTGTCTCGCGCAACAATTTGGATAAATATTGCTGATGACTTTCAAAAGAAGATGTATCTTTTGTTACATCTAATAATAGCGATAATACAGAAGGAATTTGCTCAGGCGCTATTAAAATCATTGATTTAATATGCTGTATTGCTCCAGAATAATCTTGATTACTATAAGATAGTTTCGCCAAGCCAAAATGCGCCCTATGACACTCTTTATAAATTGAAAGGGCTTGCTTATAAGACCCTACAGCTTCCCTGATTAGACCTTCTTTAATATACTGATCCGCTATTTCACAGTGATATTGAGAAACTTTTAGCTCTATATCTTTATACTTTTTCAAGTCTATCTTGGATGCTTGATTCAAAGCAGATAGCCAGTCTTTTTCAGCTTCGTGAATATCAAGCAATAATTTAAGGCTTTTCACTGCAAACTGCTTAGACTCTCTCAACTGGTGCAACAAAGCCTGAGCACGGTCAAATAAGCCAGCCGCCTTATAATCTTTCGCTAATTCATAAATAATATTCTCAGAGGCTTTAGAGCTTAATTCTGGGTGCGACATTAAATTTTGATGTACTAATATCGCCTTTTCCAGCTCACCTTGTGTTCTAAAATGCTTGCCTATTGAAATATGTAATGGAAGTGTGTCTGACGTTACTTTTAGGGACTGAATAAAACGATCAATAGACTCATCTGAGTAAGAATCAAAAAACAATTGAAGCCTATGCTTCATGTTTCCAGATAAATTTGAGGGTTTTGAATTTGATTTTTTTTTGATGGAAAACTGAAACCCTACCAGCAAACCTAAAGCCAGAAAAAATAAACTCAGCAAAAAAACTAACCAAGTTTCCATCTAATGGCCTTTATTTGACTCAGCTTTTACCAAAGCTGGTAGTGCACCACTCTCTGAGACTTTTTTTGACAGGCGTTTAATTCTAATATTTTGAAAGATTTTCTTAGGGTACGCCAAGGCAATACCTAAAATAACACCAGCTATTAAAGCTGATAACAACCAAAAACCTATACTTAAGGGCGGAAACTGATAAAAAAGAAGGTCTACATTAACTAGAGATTGATTACGAAAAGAAAAAACAAGGCCACCCACTATAAATATAACCATTACCAGCAAATAAAAATATAACTTGAGCGTTGCCATCAATACACCACCTTGTCACTCTCAATAAACCTTTAAGTAGATAGAAGGCTATCTTAACACGCGAAATAACAATAAGGGGAGGATATTAGTAGCCTTCTTTTAGACTATCATTAACCTTATCTCTTAACTCTTTTCCTGGTTTAAAGTGAGGCACAAACTTGGCATCAAGACTCACCGCCTCACCTGTTTTAGGGTTTCTACCTAATCTTGATGCGCGGTAATGCAGGGAAAAACTCCCAAAACCTCGGATTTCAATTCTCTGCCCTGAAGACAATGTATTAGACATAAGATCTATTAGCGTTTTCACCGCCAACTCTACATCTTTTACTGAAAGTTGAGTTTGTTTTGAAGCAATAATTTCAACGAGTTCTGATTTTGTCATTTACTACCCAGTCCATAAAAAAAGAGCTTTTTTTTATTGTAGACAAAGAAATAAAAAAAACAAAAAAAACGGGCTAGAAGCCCGTTTTTTTTTATTATATTACAAATAGTTAGTTGTATTGCTACCGCTATTATTTGTTTTGCATCTGCTCTTTGATCAAATCGCCAATGGTAGTTGGACCAGCTGACTCTACTTGCTTTTCACGAACATCTTTCATCGCCTGCTTTTCATCATCAATATCTTTAGACTTAACAGATAAATTGATAACGCGATTCTTACGATCGATATTGATGATTTTAGCTTCAACTTCATCACCTTCTTTCAATTGAGTTGTAAGATCTTCAATACGATCCTGGCTCATCTCAGAAGCCTTCAATGTCGCCTCAACATCAGCAGCCAATTCAAGAATAGCAGCTTTAGCATCAACTGACTTAACTGTTCCCGTAATAATAGCACCCTTGTCATTAACCTGAACAAATTCAGCAAATGGGTCACGCTCTAACTGCTTAATACCTAGAGAGATACGCTCACGTTCAGGATCGACAGACAAGATAACTGTTTCAATTTCATCGCCTTTCTTGTACTTACGCACAGCATCTTCACCTGTATCGTGCCAAGAAATATCAGACAAATGTACTAAACCATCGATACCACCATCTAAACCGATGAAAATACCGAAGTCAGTAATAGACTTAATCTTACCAGTTACTTTATCTTCTTTATTGAAACGGCTTGAGAACTCTTCCCATGGGTTTGCATGACATTGCTTAATACCCAAAGAAATACGACGACGATCTTCATCTATATCAAGAACCATTACTTCAACTTCATCACCTAACTGAACAACTTTAGATGGGTGAATATTTTTGTTCGTCCAGTCCATTTCTGAAACGTGAACCAAACCTTCAACACCTTCTTCGATTTCAGCAAAACAACCATAATCCGTCAAGTTAGTTACACGCGCAGTGACACGTGTATTTTCAGGATAACGTTCTTTGATTTGAACCCATGGATCTTCACCAAGCTGCTTAAGGCCTAAAGATACACGATTACGCTCACGGTCAAATTTCAATACTTTAACATTGATCTCATCACCAACATTCACAATTTCACTTGGATGCTTAATACGCTTCCAAGCCATATCAGTGATATGAAGCAAACCGTCAACACCACCTAAATCTACGAAAGCGCCATAATCTGTAAGGTTCTTAACGATACCTTTCGCTTCCATACCTTCAGCCATAGACTCTAACAATGCTTCACGCTCTGCACTGTTTTCTGCTTCTAATACCGAACGACGAGATACAACAACGTTATTACGCTTTTGATCTAACTTGATAACTTTAAATTCTAACTCTTTACCTTCCAAATGAAGCGTGTCTCTTACAGGACGCACATCAACTAGAGAACCAGGTAAGAATGCACGGATAGTTTTCAATTCAACAGTGAAACCACCCTTAACCTTGCCATTAATCACACCTTTAACGACTTCTTCAGCTTCAAAAGCTTTTTCTAGCTCTGTCCAAGCTTCAGCGCGCTTCGCTTTTTCACGCGATAGACGAGTTTCACCAAAGCCATCTTCAACAGCCTCTAGCGCAACATCAACTGAGTCACCAATTTTAAGTTCAATTTCTCCATTGTCTGAAAGAAATTGAGAAAGAGGAATAACACCCTCAGATTTTAAGCCTGCGTTAACTGTTACCCAGTCACTATCAATATCTACAACAACACCTGAGATAATGGATCCAGGGGTCATATTTACTTCTTTTAGGCTTTCTTCAAATAAGTCTGCAAAGCTCTCGCTCATTACATTTCCTGTGTGATTAACATTCTCCACATCACCAGCGAATGTGGTTAATTTAAATTAAGCGTGTTTTTGTTGCTGGCCAACATTATTTAAAACACGACAACTATAAAAAATACCAGAAATTAAGACTTAGACTCTATAAATCCAATTACTTTATCCAACACTTCTTCTATAGAAAAGTCTGTTGAATCAATAAGTAAGGCATCTATTGCAGGCTTAAGTGGTGCATTTTTTCGCCCCATATCCCGCTCGTCTCGCTCTTCAATCTCCCTTAAAAGGGGCGGCATTTTAACATCTTCCCCTTTATCCTTCAACTGCTTATATCTTCTCTCGGCACGAGTTTGTGCACTTGCTGACAAGAAAATTTTGTATTTTGCCTCTGGGAAAACCACCGTCCCCATATCCCGACCATCAGCAACAAGACCTGGAGGCATAGCAAAGTTTCTTTGCCGCTGCAACAATGCAGCCCGAACTTCAGCAAGAGGCGCTATTTTTGAAGCATTATTTCCTGTCGTCTCAAGACGAAGCTCACCTGTTACGTTTTCTCCAGACAGAAAAACCTGAACCGGCTCACCAAAACCTGACGGTTTAAACTCTACCTCTAATTTTGAAGCTATTTGAGCCAACAAAGACTCATCCTCAAATGAAACACCCTGTTTCAGCGCAGAAAGAGCCGTCAATCTATACAAGGCACCACTATCAAGTAAATGCCATCCAAGTTTTTTAGATACTAACTGAGCCACACTACCCTTACCTGCACCACTTGGCCCATCAATCGTTAGCACCTCACATAAAGTATTGCCTGAGAGTTCTCGCATTACTTAAAACCCTCAACCGATATATTCATGCCTACTTTTTTTGCTAATTCAACAAAGTTCGGGAAAGATGTCGACACATTTGCACAATCTTCAATCTGAATATCACCTTCAGCCCTTAGAGAAGCGACTGCAAATGACATCGCTATTCGATGATCACCATGACTATGTACAACGCCACCTTTAATGCTGCTGCCTTTAATGACGATACCATCTGACCGAACATCTGTTCGCACGCCAAGTTGAGCAAGACCATCTGCCATCACCTGAATACGATCGCTTTCTTTCACTCTCAGTTCTTCTGCGCCTGTCAAAACCGTTTCACCTTCCGCACAAACAGCCGCTATGAATAATACAGGGAACTCATCAATCGCTAAGGGCACTTGATCTTCAGGAATATGTATTCCTTTTAGCTGAGCATACTTAACCCGAATATTGCCAACAGGCTCGCCCCCCACTTCTTTTTGCTCAGAAATAACAATATCCGCACCCATCAATTTAAGTATATTGATGATACCGACACGAGTAGGATTAAGACCGACATGCTCTAGAGTAATATCTGCTCCAGGAGAAATTGACGCTGCCACCATAAAGAATGCTGCTGAGGAAATATCTGCCGGCACATCAATTTTGCCAGCAGTTAATGAACCACCACCCTTTATAGAGGCGACAGCACCCTCACGTTTAACGATATAACCAAAACCATTTAGCATTCGCTCAGTATGATCTCTTGTTGGTGCCGGCTCAGACACAACAGTCTTACCTTTCGCATACATTCCCGCGAGAATAAGACAGGATTTGACCTGAGCACTCGCCATGGGCATATCATAGCGAATCCCCGCTAACGGCAAACCACCTTTTATTTTTAAAGGCGGACGACCACCTTCTGATGACGTTATCTGAGCACCCATTAACCTCAACGGTGCCGCCACTCTCTCCATTGGTCTTTTGGATAGCGATTCATCACCGGTTAACTCAGAGTCAAAATTCTGGCCAGCCAATAAGCCTGTAAAAAGTCGCATCCCCGTACCAGAATTACCAAGATAGATAGGCCCAGGCGGTTGCTTTAGGCCATGCAAGCCTACACCGTAAATCTTAACCTTACCTTCACTTGGCCCTTCAATCACAACACCCATATCACGAAAGGCCTGCAATGTTGCTAAACTGTCCTCACCCTCTAAAAAGCCTTCAACCTCAGTAACCCCATCAGCTAATGCGCCCAACATAATTGAGCGATGAGATATAGATTTATCGCCTGCTACACGAATTTTCCCTTTAACAGAACCACCCGGTTTCATTTTGAATGTTACATTTTTTGTATTCATGATATTTGTATATGACTGTCCAGATAAAATTTTAGTAAAGTGCTCTCGTGCAACTTTTGCTCGCGTAAATACACCCAACAAGCGCTGACTGTCTTTATTTTCAATCGCCGCTCTCAAACTGTTTAAGTCTTCATTGAAGTGATCCAAGACCTTGAGCAAGGCGTCTTGATTTGCTAGAAAAATATCGTGCCACATAACAGGATCACTTGCTGCGATTCGTGTAAAGTCACGAAAGCCCCCTGCCGCATATCGAAATATTTCCTGACTATCCTCTTCACCCGCCAGCGTGTCGACTAACGAAAAAGCAATCAGATGCGGTAAATGACTCGTTGCCGCTAACACCTCATCATGATGCGCGACAGACATTTCAAGCACTGTAGAGCCTGCCGCTTGCCACATATTCCTGACAAGCTGCAACGGATATTCGGCTGAATATTCATGTGGCGTTAGAATAACTTTATGGTTTTTAAATAAGTTTTCATTGGCTGCTAATACACCATTTTTTTCTGATCCAGCAATAGGATGCCCCGGAACAACAAAGGATGGCAGCTCGTTAAAAACATTCCTTACTGCCTCTAAAAAGCAGCCTTTTACGCTTCCAACATCCGTAATCACTGCACCTTTTTTCAAAAATGGTTTTACTTTAAAAAGTATACTTTCAAACGCCCTGACAGGAACAGCTATGATAATTAAGTCAGCATTTGAAACTGCCTGTTCAATCGTTTGAGCGGCCTCATGAACAACGCCAAGTTCAACACCCAAGCGTGCTTCAGAAAAGTTAAGACTGTACCCTATAGTATGATTTGCAAAACCAGACAGATATGATGACTTAGCAATAGAACCGCCTATCAACCCCAAACCAATTACCGCCATCACCTCTACTTGTTGTGCATTTTTAGTCACAAATCAACCTCAAACCAGAGAATCAAGAACAGACGCTAGAGTAGACAGAAAGCGTTGATTTTCTTCTGGCATACCAATAGATACTCTTAAGAAATCTGGCATTTTATAATTCTCAAGCGGCCTGACAATCACCCCCTTCTCAAGAAGAAGCTGATACACATCCATACCTGAATATGTCGACGAATCGCCTTTATTACTCTGATGAACCTTAAAAGCGATAAAGTTACCTTTTGATGGAATAAATAACAAACCAAGCTTATGT
The DNA here is from genome assembly GCA_963974595.1 of uncultured Oleiphilus sp. GTDB lineage: Bacteria > Pseudomonadota > Gammaproteobacteria > Pseudomonadales > Oleiphilaceae > PZPK01. The sequence continues at coordinate 46,138 of CAXBDA010000013.1, forward strand.
AAACCAGCCTCAACTTGTTTAAGACCTTTTCGATTCAAATCGACACTTTCTTCAAGATATCGATCATCACTCAATACAGCTGCTGCTCCAACTAAAGCAAATAAGTTCACATTAAAAGGCTGGCGCACACGATTTAACATATCCGCTATAACGGGATTAGATATAGCGTAGCCAACACGCATTGACGCTAAGCCCCACGCCTTAGAAAACGTGCGCGTAATAATAAGATTTGAGTAATATGGTAATAAACTCAAGCCATCAGGAAAAGCATCCTCTTTTATGTATTCCCCATAAGCTTCATCTAAAACAACTAAGACATTATTTGGCACTGAATCCATAAAGCCAATTAACTCAGCCTTGTCAAAAGCTGTGCCTGTCGGGTTATTTGGGTTAGCCAGAAATATTAACTTAGTCTTGCTAGTTACAGCCTTACGAATAGCGACTAAGTCATGCCCCCAGTTTTTAGCAGGCACCTCAATAGCTTTAGCCCCTATCGCCTGGGTAACAATCGAATAAACGGCAAATGCATATTCTGAAAAAACAACCTCATCCGAACCACCAATAAATGCCCGCGCAATCAACTCAAGAACATCATTAGAGCCATTCCCTAAGGTAATACAATTCAACTCAAGTCTCTGATTTTTTTGGCCATAAAAGCCAACCAATGCTTCCTTTAAAAGATGACCATTACCATCCGGGTAACGGGCACCTTCCTTTAAGGCAGACTGAATTGCCCGAGCAACCTTATCGCTCAAACCTAATGGGTTTTCATTACTGGCCAGCTTAACAATATCCGACAGACCTAAATCTCTTTGCAACTCGTCAATAGGCTTACCTGGCACATAAGGGTGAAGCGCTTGAACAGATGGACTCGCCAGCGAAAAGTAATCACAATCAGCCAAACCTGAACCACTTAATACAGGTTTATTCATTAGAGCACCCCGACAGGATAAGAGCCCAAATGTTTGACTTCGACCACTTCCGGCGACACTTGACGAATAACATGTTGCACTTTTTCATCGTCAATATGACCTTCAAAGTCAATGAAGAAAACATAAGACCACGTCCCAGAAGATGAAGGACGTGTTTCAATTCGCGTTAAACTAATATTTTCTTTATGAAATGGTTCCAATAAATGATACAAAGCACCTGGTTTGTTTTTTGCCGAAACCATAATAGATGTTTTATCTTTGCCACTAGCAGGTACAACTTGACTACCAATAATTAAAAAACGGGTTGTATTGTCAGGCTGATCTTCAATATTTTGTGCACACTTGATCAAATCATAACGCTCAGCAGCCATATCGCCCGCAATAGCTACCGTTCCTTTTTCAGCTTTGGCAAGCCTGGCAGCTTCAGCATTACTACTGACAGCAACACGTTCAATCTGTGGGCAGTTAGCATCCAGCCATTTTCGGCATTGCGCTAAAGACTGCTGATGAGAATAAACTCTCTTTATTGCTTTAACATCATTACACGCACCTACTGATAATAGATGATGATGAATTCTTAACTTCACCTCACCTGCAATAAACAAATGAGAGCCAATGAAGCTATCCAGTGTGTGATTAACCATACCTTCAGTTGAGTTCTCAACAGGCACAACACCGTAATTCACCTGAGCAGATTCAACCTCTCGGAACACCTCATCAATCGCCGCCATAGGTTGCGCTTGCACAAAGTGACCAAAATGCTTCAAGGCCGCGGCATGAGTAAAGGTACCTTCGGGCCCTAAAAAAGCGACTTTCATCGGTTTTTCTAGGGCCAAGCAGCATGACATTATCTCTCTAAACAGCTTAGCCATATCCTCATCAGGGAGTGGCCCGGTATTCCTGTCCATTACTGCGCGTAAGACTTGAGCCTCTCGCTCTGGACGATAATACTGAACATCTTTCCCGTCAGCCGCTAACTGTTTAACATCTGCTACTCGCTGAGCACACTCTGCGCGTTTATTGATTAATGCTTGAATTCGCTGATCAATATCATCAATCTGAATACGTAAGGCAGAAAGCTCTTTAGCCTCATCCAACTTATTCAACATCAAACCCTCAATTAAACGTCAGTTTCTTCAGATGAATCATCTGACTCATTCGACTGCTTTTCAGCACTTACTTGAACGTCACCACCAACTTCTGCAATATCAAACTCACTAGGGCTTGGCTCATCAACACGCTCAACACCAACTAAATGCTCGTTTTCTTGAGACAATTTAATCAATCGCACGCCCTGGGTATTCCTGCCAAGTATTGAAACCTCTTCGGTTCGTGTTCTCACTAAGGTGCCTTTGTCCGTGATCAACATAAGCTCGTCACCTTCTTTAACCTGGACAGCAGACACCAACAAACCATTACGGTCAGAACACTGCATTGCGATCACACCTTGGCCACCACGACCAATAACAGAGAACTCACTCATTCGAGTACGTTTACCATAGCCATTTTCACTTGCAACTAATAACAAACCGTCCTCTTCAGGCAAAATAAGTGAAACCACTCTAAATTCACTTGCCATCTTAATACCTCTAACACCACGCGCTGTCCTACCCACTGCACGCACATTAGATTCATTGAAGCGAATCATTTTCCCTGAGTTACTCATCAACATAATATTTTTAGTGCCATCCGTAATCGCAGCACCAATCAAGGTATCACCTTCATCCAAATCCAAAGCAATTAAGCCACTAGACCTTGGCCGGGCAAAACTTTGCAACGCCGTCTTCTTAACCGTGCCATTAGATGTCGCCATGAAAATAAAATGATCTTCTGTATATTCATTAACCGGTAGAAATGTTGTGACTCTCTCACCTTCATCCAAAGGCAGAATATTCACCATTGGACGACCACGAGACCCTCGACTTGCTTGAGGTATCTCAAACACTCTCAGCCAGTAAACCTTGCCTTTATTGGTAAAACATAGAATCGTGTCGTGAGAGTTAGCCACTAAGAGCTTTTCTATAAAGTCTTCATCTTTCATAGCCGTAGCCGACTTGCCTCGCCCGCCACGCCTCTGAGCTTGATAATCTTCAACAGGTTGAGTTTTCGCATAACCACCGTGCGAAATCGTGACCACCAAATCTTCTTCTGTAATTAAATCTGCAACAGTAAGATCGCGTTTAGAAGAAATAATTTCTGAACGACGCTCATCACCATATTCTTCTAAAACTTCCTCTAACTCTTCGCGAATAACCTGCATCAAACGAATCGGGTCACTTAGAATCGATAGGAATTCAGCAATTCTATCTAAGATTTCTTTATATTCACTGATAAGCTTTTCAGTTTCTAAACCCGTTAAACGATGCAAACGCATGTTTAGAATTTCTTGAGCCTGAACCGGCGACAGGTAGTATTTGCCATCACGCATACCGAACTGGGGATCAAGGTCATCGGGGCGACAAGCATCTTCCCCCGCCCGCGCCAACATGCCAGTGACATCACCCGGATTCCATGCTTGCGCTAGCAAACGTTCTTTTGCTTCAGCAGAAGTGGGTGATTTTTTAATCAGCTCAATAACCGGATCAATATTCGCCAAAGCGACCGCTAAACCTTCTAGCGTATGCCCCCTTTCTCTTGCTTTACGCAGCAAGTAAACAGTTCGTCGAGTCACCACTTCACGACGATGCTTAATGAATATTTCGAGAGCCTGCTTTAGATTGATTGTTTTAGGCTCGCCATCCACAAGCGCAACCATATTAATGCCAAAAACATTCTCCAGTTGAGTCTGGGTATATAAGTTATTCATAATCACATCGGGCATTTCACCACGACGTAATTCAATCACAATCCGCATACCTTCTTTATTAGACTCATCACGTAATTCAGTAATGCCTTCTATTTTTTTATCTTTAACAAGCTCTGCGATCTTTTCAATCAAACGCGCCTTATTAACCTGATAAGGAATTTCTGTAATGACGATTTTTTCCTTACCATTCGCTTCTTGCTCAACTTCATAACGAGCTCGAAGATAAATTTTTCCCCTACCTGTTTGATAAGCCTGAACAATACCAGCCCGACCATTAATAAAAGCAGCCGTTGGAAAATCCGGACCGGGAATAATACCCATTAATTCTTCGAAGGTAATGTCGGCATTATCCATCAAGGCTAAACAAGCTTGAATAACCTCTCCTATATTATGCGGAGGAATATTCGTTGCCATACCCACAGCGATACCAGAAGAGCCATTTACCAATAAGTTAGGTACACGCGTTGGCATTACCTCTGGAATTTGCTCTGTACCATCATAGTTGGGTACAAAATTCACAGTTTCTTTATCTAAATCTGCCAGCAAAGAGTGCGCCAATTTTTGCATGCGAATTTCGGTATAACGCATTGCAGCCGGGTTATCACCATCGATAGAACCAAAGTTACCTTGACCATCAACAAGCATATATCTTAGAGAGAAGGGCTGCGCCATCCGAACAATCGTATCGTAAACAGCAGAGTCACCATGAGGATGGTATTTACCTATAACGTCACCGACAACACGGGCTGATTTTTTATAGGCTTTATTCCAGTCATTACCTAATTCACTCATTGCGAATAACACACGACGGTGTACCGGCTTTAAACCATCCCGTGCGTCCGGCAATGCTCGTCCGACGATAACGCTCATCGCGTAATCTAGATAAGATTGCTTTAATTCTTCTTCAATACTTACGGGAATGATTTCTTTCGCTTGATAACCCATATGGACAGCGTTCCTATTTATTCTGATTATTAAAATAAAGCTCGCGATTCTAACATATTTTGATTTGCAATAGTGATCAAAATTGCGCTTTTATCTGCCAAAAACTGGAGTCTAAGAAAAGAACTACTAAGCTTTATGGAACAACCATAAAACAAGCCACTCTCGATATACGATAACCTAAAGAGTCGCCAGTTTATTCATCACACTCTTATTAAAAAACTGCAAAAAAATGAAAAAATATTTACTGGTCGAAGACAGCCCTATCGTAATCAAGATAATCAAACATATATCAAAAGCAGTAAATGGTTTTGACTACGACATTGCCATGTCTTTTGAAGAAGCGAAGTCATTAATCACAACTCATGGAGCAGAGGCATATTTTGTCGCCGTCGTTGACCTAAACCTTCCAGACGCACCCGACGGCGAAGTCGTTGATTACACAATCAAACAAAAAATACCGACCATCGTGTTAACGGGAACGTATGACGAAGATAAACGCGACAAAATGCTAAGTAAAAAAATTGTCGATTATGTTGTCAAAGAAAGTCGATTCTCCTATGAATACGTCATGAAGCTAATACAACGCCTCGCCAAAAACCAAGACATTAAAATCCTGGTGGCCGATGACTCTAAAATGTCGAGAAACTATATACGAGAACTTTTAATCACTCACCGTTACAATGTCCTAACAGCTGATGATGGCGACACAGCTTTAGAGCTACTGGAACAACACCCGGACATCAAACTACTCATCACTGATTACAACATGCCGCGCATGAATGGCTTTGAACTGGTTAAAAATATAAGAAGAGAGATAAGCAAAAACGACCTTGTCATCATAGGCTTATCCGGCGAAGGTGACGGTAAATTAACAGCTAAGTTTATTAAAAATGGCGCCAATGACTTTCTAAACAAACCTTTTAGCCATGAAGAGTTTCATTGTAGAATTATGCATAACATTGAAAGCTTGGAGTATGCTCTTCAGCTAAAACATCTTGCATTTCACGACTACATTAGCGGGTTACCAAACAAGCAGAAATTCTTTATAGACACCGAAGCCGACTTATCTAAAGCACAGCAAAAAAAAGCTCCCGTAAGCTTAGGGCTACTTTCAATCGACAATATAGACTCCATTCAAAATAGATATGGCCTTGAAGCTCCGGACGCAACAATGAAAAGCCTCGCGTCAATTACACCCAAAGCTTTTGGTAGATTTAACTATGCTAGGTTAAGCGATTCAAATATTGCTGTATTACTGACAGGGTTAACACTTGATCAAGCGACAAAACTAATGGAAAGTTTTAGAGCACTGGCAGAAGACCAACTCATTCTACTGGATAACATAAGCTTCAATTTCACAATTTCAGCTGGTGTAGCGCAAGATGATAACGCCAAAATAACCGAGCTTTTAAGACAAGCAGATAACCGTTTATATTTAGCAAAAGAAAACGGTGGTAATGTAGTTTGGAGCGAAGATTAGAATAAAGCACTTTACACAAGACAAACATAAGCACTAACCTTAAGTCTCATCCAAGCATGATATTCAACTTTTATCAGCTATAAAAATAACAAATACACGTCATTTAAAATGATCCTAATTAAGGCACAATTATGAATACAGAAACCACACCTTGGTATAAATCTCAACCAGAATACTTAACCGGCGCTCTTTTTGGACTAGTCACACTCGACGTATTCATGTTGCTAATTCACTCCATTATCGAAAAAACAATCACGGGATACAGTCTAGGCACACTAGCCATTACCATTCCCGTAGCATTAGTGTATTTTTTTCAGCACCTTTACGCACAACAAAAGCAACATTAAAAGAAAAGAGCATCGTGCATAAAAAAGGGTAACCGTCATGCCGTTACCCTTTTTTATAATTCTGAAAAAGCGATTAACACTAAGTACTTTGTTTTCTTGGCCAGACCAAACTAAATTTCGCCCCCCCCATACTACTTCGCCCCAAAAATGCCTGCCCACCATGCCAATACAAAATCCGTCTAACAATAGATAAACCAAGACCATAACCACCAGAGCTACGGGTACGGCTATCATCTAAACGCGCAAAAGGGGTAAATACAGATTCCCACTGATCTTCAGAAATACCAGGACCATCATCCTCAACATCTATCCGACATGTTTCAGAGTCAAATGAACAAGAAACTTTTACTTTAGAATCAGCATAGCGCTTTGCATTACCTACAAGATTTTGCAGAGAACGGTGAATATAACGCACCTCAACATCTGACTCTTTCCATACCTCTGAACCCTCTTTGAATTCAGCCATAATAGCTATTTCAGGCTTACCAGTACGTTGTTCAGCAACAACTTGAGACACAATGGCTGCAACATCAGCCTGCTGAAAAACCAAAACAGGCCCGCCTTGCTCCAAACGAGCATAAGTAAGAATCTCATCAATCAATTCATCCAACTCTTGAATATCACCATCAATGCCTTTGACTTGCTTTTGAACCGACTCAGGCGTTTGACAATCCTCAATCATCTGAACACCAAAACGAATTCGCGCAACAGGCGTTCTTAGCTCGTGAGATACCGCATGAATCATCTCTTTCTGAACATACATCAGGCGTTGGATATGATCTGCCATGCTATTAAATGACACCCCTAGACGGCTAATCGCATCCTCTTCTCCAGCACTGGTCACTCGCGCATCCAATTCACCACGAGAAATACGGCTAGCGGCTGTTTCGATAGTTCGAATACGTCGATCAAAACCCTGGAAAAAAGAAAAAGCCAGCAAGGCAATAGAAAAAATCGCACAGAAAGCCAAAAACATAACCAAAATATAAGAAACCGGACTGTAAACCTTTGATAGCATCAGCTCATAGACTTCCCCCGTACTCAGGCTCAAATATAAAGCAATTTCATCCTCAGCCTGTACTTTGGCAAAACCAAAATTAGCTAAACTTTCTAAAATAAAAGCGGAATCAATAGACTTCTCACCAGAAACAGGATGAATGCTTAGCTCAAACTCAGATTCCAGCACCTCAAGCGCTAACTGAAACTCACTAGAATTAACATCGAACTGACTCATCACATTTTCTAGATTACGCTTCACCAACCAAGCCATGAAACTAAATATCTGACTACCACCTCTTTCTGAAACCAAGCTCAGTACACCTTGGGCTTCACCACGACTTAGCTCATCACTTTGACTCACAGAAATTAGCATTTCAGAAGAGATAGACACACTAGATAAATCAACAATCATTTGACCAGACTGAAAACGCAAGCGATCATTCCTAGAATACAAGTCGCCATTAAATTCAGAATAAACAAGCCCAACAGGTAGCGAGGAAGATGTTACTAAACTAGGGTTATCCGATAAAAATGCGTAATAAGGCAACAACAAATCATGCCAATAATGCTCTTCTCTCACACTATTAGTCAGATTAAATACCAACAGACTAAAAAGGCCTAGAGCAAAAACGATCGCTGCTAGACCCAGTAAAATTCGTACAAATAGTTTATTCAAAACGTTCACTCATCAATAAATATAAGAGTTCTTTCTTTACAAAAAATCTAAGCAAAAAAAAATGGTAACAATTAACTTAATTA
>CAXBDA010000014.1:0-54193 GCA_963974595.1 uncultured Oleiphilus sp.
CTGTTAAATAAAGTAGATCAAACGAGTGATGCAGCCGTAAAGGCGAACGTATTGATTGCGGGTATTCAAGTTAGCAGGCAACAACTGGATGAGGCAGAAGCGACGCTTACAAATGTACTTTCTGGTATGCGTAGTACTGATATTATCGAACCCGAAAAAGTGATTGTGTTAGAGCGTTTGTCCTACGTCCTAACACGTCAAGGGCGTTCAAATGAAGCCTATATTTATACAAAAATTCTATCTGAAGCTTTCCCTGGGTCGAATGAAGTCAGGACTCAGTTTCAAACCGCTGTCGAGAAAATGGATGAAGCTAAAATGGATGAAGCTAAATCTATCTTGCTAGATATTCTGGAGAATTATCCTAACTATAAAAAAGCAACGCAGTTACTAGGTGTGATTAGTTATATACAAGGAGATATCCAGACAGCCTCGAAATATTTATCAGATAGTGTCGATCCTGAGGTTGCAAATGATATGACGCGGCATGTTTATGCTGCGACAAATCTGAAGTTAAACGATCCTAAAAAAGTATTAGAAATTCTAGAGCCAGGGATTAATGAAACAAATGTACCAGCTTCGCTCGCATTATACGCTTTAGCGGCTATTTCAGATAAGCAGTACGAAAAAGGTGAAAAAGCCTTACTGAAAGCTATTTCATTGGATGAAAATAATGTGCGTTTTCGTTTGGCGTTGGCGAACTACTATCGAAACAAGCCCTCACCTGATCTAGCGAAAGAGAAAGTACAACTGGATAAAGCGTATGCCTTGCAGCCAACAGATAAGCAAGTTGTGACAGAAGTACTTTCATTTATTTTGCGGCATGAAGGTGTTGCTCAGACACATATCTTTATCGAAAAAGCTTTATCTAAATACCCTCAAGATTACGCAACTAATTTGTTAGCGGGTTCATTCTTGGCGAGTCAGCAAAAATTTGAGGAAGCTTTAACTCATTTTATTACTGCTGTGGATGCTAAGCCTAAAGGGCAAGACTTACTTAATGCTTTATTTGCGAAAGGCCGTGCTCAATTGGCACTAAAAGATGCGGCCGCAGCTGAAAAAACCTTTGCTGGGTTAATTGATTTATATCCAGATAATCAGCTGGGTTATAAAGGGGTGCTGTCTGTATTTCTTTTGAATAATGATTATGAGGGTGGCATCAAAAGTCTTGAGAGCTATGGGCAAAAGCTAACTCAGCTTGCACCTTATTCCGTTATTATTGAGGCGGCTATCACGAGGAAAGACTTGCAGTCAGCAAAATCTTATTTTGATAAGGTGAGTAAGTTGAAAGTAAACGAGCAGGAGCTAACTAAATTAGGCCAAGGTATTCGATATGTCGAAGCGGTCATGGCTGCCGAGGTAAATGATTACACAGAGGCACGTTCAATTGTTGCTGATTTATTGAGAGAAGCTCCAGAAAACTTAAGGCTTTTATCATTTTTAGTCGATTTAGAGATGAAGTCTGGGCAATTAAATGAAGCAACTAAACTATTAGCTCAGATTGAAAATATCAATCCTGATCACCCCATTGTGAATATGTTTAAAGGTGATTTGGCTATTGCTAATCAAGAGTTTAAAACAGCAAAATTTCACTTAAAAAATGCCTGGCAACAATCGCCTGTTGACTCGGTTGCTGAAAAACTTTTTAAAGTATTGGGTGTATTAAAGCAAAAAGATGAGCAAGCCAAACATTTGGATAATTGGTTAGAGATTATTCCAAATAGTGTAGCTGGTACGCTCTATAAAGCGATCAACTACCAACAGACTATGCAAAAAACCAAAGCGCTAGTGGCTTATGAGAAGGTATTAGAGGTCGCGCCAAATAGCGTGATGGCTTTAAATAATTTAGGTTGGATTTATTTTGAGAAAGGTGACGATAGAGCGTTGCCTTTACTTAAGAAAGCCGCTGGGTTAGCGCCTGAAAATGCTGCTGTTTTAGATAGTTATGGCTGGGTGCTGGCTAAAAATGGTCAGCGTGAAGAAGGTCTGAAATATCTAGAAAAAGCCTATAAATTAGCGCCAGCTGAAACCGAGATTAAAGCGCATTTAGATGAGGTGAAACGTAAGTAGAAAACAGCCTCCCCTTTGGTAGGGGGAGGCACTAAAGACTAACAACTAACAATTCTCTACCAAATTTCAGGTGACTATAGGCTTAACTAAGTGCCATTCTGGTCAGGGTTTAGCCAGTATCACTAATATTAATACCAAACTTTTCCGTTAAATTATAGAGTGTTGGTCGTGTTATGCCTAAAAGCCTCGCTGCTTTAGCCATGTTATTTTGTGCTGCTTGTAGTGCTTGGCTTATCGCCATTTTTTCTGCAGCGTCTCTAATATGGCGAAGGTTAAGGGATTCTTCCGGGGTATCTGAGCTGCACGATAATTCCAAGTCTGCTGAGGTGATGACTTTATCGTCAGCCATAATGACAGCGCGTTTTACTTTATTGATTATTTCTCGAACATTGCCGGGCCAGCTGTAGGCTTTTATTGCCCTCATGGCATCATCATTAAATGATAATTGTGGTCTTTGCATTTGCTGAATAAAGTTCTTAAGAAGAGCTTGCGCAATGATAATCGCATCACCTTCTCGTTCCCGAATAGGGGGAATGTTCAGCGTTATCTCACTTACACGATAATATAAATCCTCTCTGAAGAGGTTTTTTTCTATATTCTGCTGTATGTTCTGATGCGTTGCACAAACAACTCGAACGTCTACCGGGATTTGTTTGACGCCGCCGACACGCTCTATGACGCGCTCTTGGAGGAAACGCAAAAGCTTTACCTGTAGAGTCATTGGCATGTCACCAATTTCATCTAAAAAGAGCGTTCCGCCATTTGCCAGCTCAATTTTTCCCTGCTTCATTTGCGTGGCACCGGTAAATGATCCCTTTTCATGGCCAAATAGTTCACTTTCAAGCAGGTTTTCAGGGATTGCACCACAGTTGATCGCACAAAAGGGGTGTTCGTTGCGTGGGCTAAGTTGGTGAATGGCTTTTGCCAGTACTTCTTTGCCTGTACCGGTTTCACCGAGTAATAGTGTTGTTACATCTGCGGGTGCAATTTTTTCAATCATACGACAAATTTCGAGCATTTTTGAACTACTTGCAATAACGCCCGATAAATTTGAAGAAGAGCTGCCGGTACTGAGCTCTTGGTTCTCTTTTTCTAGTTCATGCATTCTGAATGCACGGTTGACGATGAAGGATAAAATATCGGCATCGAGCGGCTTTTGGAAAAAGTCACAGGCGCCTAAGCCAACCGCTTTAACGGCATTTTCTTTTTCCTCGCGGCCTGTTACTACAATGACTTTAGTATTCGGTGCTAACCTTAAAATATCTTGCAGTGCTTGGAACCCCTCGGTTGAGCCACCCGGGTCGGGCGGAAGGCCTAAGTCAAGCGTGACAACTTGAGGTTCTTCGCGACGAAGAATAGACAAGGCAGCGTCTCTATCTGAAGCAACAAACACCTCGGCGTCTTCAAAGCACCAGCGCATTTGGCTTTGTAAGCCCGGATCATCTTCAACTATCAATAGCTTTCTTTTCACGTTAAGGCCTCAATTCGATTTTTATAAACTAGCTGGCATCTATATTTTCATTATAGGTAGTTTTAGCGTAAAACAAGTACCAAAACCAAGTTCACTGGTGACGCTGATCGTACCTTTAATTTTGCGAAGGTATTCTCTGCTCTGATATACGCCAATTCCCATACCCGTTAAACCTTTGGTGCTGACAAAAGGTTTGAATAAGTGATTTTGTATGTATTCTTCACTCATGCCGCTACCGGTATCTTGAATGAATATATAAATATATTCATTCCCTATCTTTGTACCGATTGATACTTCACCATCTTTTGGTGTTGCTTCAATTGCATTTTGGACGATGTGGCCGATCGCTGAACGTAGCTCTTCTTTATCTGCTTTAATCCAAATCGGATTTTCCAGTGCTTCTAATGATGGGTACGGTGTAGATTTTTTATGGATTTGATATATTTCAAGTAAGAGCTTGCCTAGCTCGACAGTCTGAGATTCATTGCTTTGATTTGGGTTGCGTATTTGATGCAGTAAGTGATCCATTTTGTCGACAGTGTGGCTGGTTGTTCTGATCATGTCATCAATAAATGCAGGGTTTGATTTATGCTTTTCGGCATTAGTGACTAAGAGCGAGAGTTGGGCAATGATTGTTTTTATGTCATGCACCAAGAATGCAGAAGCTTTATTGACGGCTTCAAACTGTTTGGCGGTACCGAGCCTTTCTTGTGATTCGTGTTGATCAACATAGCTACATGCTTGTTGAGACACAATTTTAAGAAGATCATAGTTTTCCCAATTTAAATCAATTTCTGCGATAGGGTCACACAGTAAAACGATACCGCTGATATTGTTGCCTGATCCTAGGGGTAATATTAACCAAGGCTGATCTTGATGGAGAATGTCTTCCGGGATCTCAATAAGTTGATACTTACTGGGGTCTAACATGTATTCTTCTATATTTATAATCCACTCATGCTGTTTGAAGAAATAGATGAGATCGGCGTTGTGATCAATTGAACTTAACTTGCCTTCAATCGAGCCTCGTTGTGATCTTAAGGTAAAAATACCATCATCATCTTTGCACCAGATTGCCCCACCAGTTCCGCCGACTAACCCACCAAGAATGGTGATTATTTGATAATATAGTGAATTTCCATCGTTATTTGATGCAAGTGCATCGGTACTTTTTATCCACTCTTCGCGATAATCATACTTATAGTCAAAAAAGTTTTTACTGATAAAAACCATTATTTTTGCACGTAATGAAGGCGAAGTGATGAGTAAGGCCAAAATAATGAGACCAATGAAGATAAATAATACCCGCAGTGCATCACCCCAAGAGCCACCAAAATAGCTTATGTAATAGCCACCAGCAGAAATAAAAATCAAGTAAATGCCAGCCAATACAAGTGTCGTACTGTGGAATATCATCTGCCGAGAAATGTGAATGGGGATAGATTGTTTTTGGCTGTTTATCATCGTGTGTATAATAAAAGGGACGACGAGTGCATTGACAATGCACCGGGTTTCCCATAGTGATGTTGATAGTTTTTTAAACAGCAATGCATCGGTATACATGAAGAAGTCATAGGCAAAAATAGAGCCTATGGCAAGGGTGAAGTATCTGATTCCATCTCGTCGGAAGCTATTGCCGTTTCGCCAAACTTGCTCAAGTAAGAGAATTCCGACAACCGAAATAGAGAGTTGTAGAATCAGAATGATCTGTGCGGAGACTAATTGAATGCTCGAAATACCTTGGAAAAGCGTCAGGCTTAACATGAAGGCGAGTAAAACAAGTATGCTTGATGTCAGATAAATTTGATCTTTTCCAAGTGCTGGTTTTGGAAAAAAACTCATGCCTAGTAGTGCGTAGAGAACGTCGAACCAAGCTGCATTTCTGATTAGCTCTAAGGTATAACGAACATAGAACGGAATGTTCATGTCCAGGCTTTGGCCAATCATCGCTGACATCCAAATTGCAGTTGCAATGGAAGCAACGAATAAGGAGCGGTCAGTCTGTCGACGTAAGCGTCTGTTGGCGATAAATATGGCAAGCAGAATAAAAGAAACTGCTCCCACACTATGGCTTATGATTGAAAATTGAATCTGCATGCCGAATATCTAATTAAAAAAGTAAGTGTAGCAGAGAGTGGATGAAGCTTGTATTTATGGCGTGAATTATTGTAGATCTATGATCTATATTGGGATTCTTTGAAAAGAGTAGGTGTGCTGTTTCGTTTAATTATTGCGTTAGCATGCCCAGCTTAATGAAGTTGATCCTCCTGCGGGTTGTGCCTATCAGATGTTCTGTGGTCACTGGAGTGTATTTTGTCGGCATCCCATGGGAGTAGTCGATAATGTGGTTGTGACTGGGCAAAATTCATAAAAGGGTATTTGATAATGTCGAAGTAGGGCGAATAATCAAAGTCACTTGGGGTGCATAATTTGGGGTTGCGTCTGTAGATTTTCACTTCATGATTTTCACTTCGCCTGACTAAGGGCAATATCGGGTATTGAATGGATGCAAATGCTTCGGCAATCATCGTAGAGCAAACAGTTTTCGTACTCCTGCCTATATGGGCAGTAAATAAACTGGATCGCCACCTTCTAGGCATAATTAGCCAAGGGAACAGAAAACGCAATAGATCAAATATTTGTCGAATATCGTAATCTGAACCAAGTCTGCTGACGCAATAACTGATGACTTTTTGAGTATCACCGAAGGTGACATCACGCGGGCGGCATATCCGCATGTGGTCCCTGTCATACGTGGATAAGGGGCGAACAATGGTGCCTTTTCCTAGTTCGCTTTCAATAATTAATTGAACGTCGGGTTGGCTATCAAAATATTCTTTAACACGTTGCCTGCATAACGGGTTTTCAATTTCATGGACTCTGCCTATGTATAATGCGGCATGTGACCAGCGGCTTTGGGTAATGGTTTTGATAACGTCGCTGGCTCGGGTTCTTCCTTCAACTAAAATAACGTCTCCAGGCTTTATTTCGTAACGCATACGCTCAAAGTCGCTCATGGGGACCGGGTTTGGTGATCGCTCATGTGTCAGCCAGTCGACTAGGATGTTAATTATTTTTGTTTTACTACGTAAGCCCATTTCCTAAACCTTCTGATATCTATACTATTGTGTATAGACAAAAAATAAGCATTCAACAAAGACAAAATTGTAAATTCTTATTGCAGCTTGGTTTATAGAGAGCCGTTAATATAAGAATGCTAACAGGAATTAAGGAGAATAATATGGCTAAATCAAAGCAGACTTCTAACAAAAATACCAAAGCATCGAGTACTTCTGTGGCTGAGCAAAGTGCTCAGTTATCTGAAAAAATAAAAGAGTCTGCAAGGCAGATATGGTTGGCTGGTTTAGGTGCTTACACTAAGGCAGAAGAAGATACCGGTAAGATCTTTGATAAGCTGGTCAAAGAAGGTGAAGAAATTGAAAACCTCACGCGTGGTGTTGTTGAAAAACAATTTAAAGCGGTAGAGGATAAAGTAGAGGGTGTCAGAGAGAAGGCCAGTGGAACGATCGGTAAACTTGAAGGTGTGTTCGATCAGCGTGTGTCATCTGCGCTTGAGCGCTTAGGTATTCCAAGTAACTCGCATGTCGCTGAATTAGAAAAACGTATTGCTGACTTAGAAGCGAAGTTGGCCAAGAAGTAATTTATTTCCACCCAAGTGATGTTATTCCTCCCGCTCATTGAGCCCGTCGAAATGTGTTAGGTTAAACTCAGAGTTTAATTTGAAAAGGCCCTTCGATAGGCTCAGTGAACATATTCCTCCGGCTCAGAGAGCGGTAATGAAAGATTTTTACGGCTGCTAAATATAAAATCACAAATACGCTTGTTTTAATTCATCAAGTAGTTGTCTTTGTTCGCTGTCTAGATAAGGCGCAACTAACGAAATGACTTGATAGATGCCGCGGGAAAGCACATCTTCACTTAACTTCTTCTGAGAAATGATGGCGTAATTTAGCCAGAATGTTGCTGTTAGCACGATGTTTTCACAAAGCGCCTCTATTTCACTTTCATTGGCATTGAGCTTGCCTTGTGCTTTGAGGCTTTGAAGGATTTTTAAGGATGCTTTTCGCTTTTTTCTGATAATGCGATTAAATCGCTGTTGGATATTATCATGACGTTTTAGTACGTGGACAACGTCTTGATATAAAAAACGATATTTGGCAATCTTCTCAAAAATCAGGTGTAGGAAAAACCATTGGTCTTCTATGTCCATTAAAGTGTCGGGCACTTCGAGCAAACTATTGATTTCTTGCTCATACCAATTGAATAGATTGGTTAGAATGTCTGCTTTACTTTTAAAGTGGTAATAAAGATTTCCAGGGCTAATCTCTAGCTCATCCGATATTAAAAGCGTTGTCACATTGGGTTCCCCCAACTCGTTAAATAGCTCAAGACTCTTAAATAAAATCCGGTCTTTGGTTTTCATTTACTCACCATCGTATTTTGCATCATGCATGTTAAGAGTGTAATCCATTTAGTGTTCATAGCGTGGGTATTTTCTATTTCTTGCCTAGTAATGTTAAGGGGTCGATATAAAAGTGTGTAATCTTTTCATCATTAAATTTACTAAAAAATTGGCTCGTTTGCGAGATGGCTTTAAATAAAGGTTCGTTGGTTTGTCTGTTGCTAATACGTACCTTCATTTCATTAAAGTCGTCTTTTATTTTTGTAAATCTTGCGGTAATGCTTGAGGCAATAATCGCCATTTCATTACATGGCTGTTCTTTTGCCAGAAACTCAAGGTAGTGTTTTTCTTCCAGAGGCGATAGGTTTTCTTTGGTGGCAATATGTTTCATCTTTATTCGTTCAAGAATGCAGTGAGCGTAAGATTTGGGTTGTTTAATGGCTAATTGTCTAAATGCTTCCCAGAAATAGCTGTCTGTCAGATGTTTGAATTGGTTTATATCGCTTAGGCAGCGATCAACAAATTCAAAAATATCGGCTTGTTGCATGACTTCATCAATGGCGGCTCTTAATAGCCAGTCAAAACCTTGTGCGGTTTTATGCGCATAGACTTGTCTGTACATTTGGTGACGGCTGTAGACAAAATCTTCTAGCGAACTAAGGCTTTTTTCCGCAATGGCCAAACCGCACCAGTTTGTCTGGTTGCACCAGCCAAAATGAAGGTTGCTAAGTAAATGATCTAAATTAAACCCGCCGATGGTAACTGAAGAGTGGAATCCGTCGCGAAGCATGTAGTCGGCACGATCAGCATCTAATTCTCCAGATACTATGCAGGATAGAAGGTGTTGGAGTTTTGTTGCTAAGTCATCAGGTACTTTTTGAAAATACTCCCCAAAAATATCGACAGAATCTGATGTTTGAATAAGAGGCCATAAATGTTTGGCATGGTATTGAAAGGTTTCACTGGGTTCAATCGATACCGTTTCCATTAGCGATAGAATGTCGTTTATCGGCAGCGCTAGCTCTTCTTGCTCTATATCACTGAGTATTTGCCAGGCCGCCCTAACGGAAAAATGTTCGTGCTCCAAATGTTCAGGTGAGCTTGGGTAGTAAGTTTGGTAGTGAACGCCCTTCCACAATGCTTCAAACCTACCCTCTGCAGACAGCGCCTGCTTTATTGTGGGGGTTCGGTTGAATTGATGAGAAAAGCTGCTATGACCAACGTCATGGAGTAAGCAGGCGCTTCGAACAAGCTGATTAAAAAAACTGATGGCATTTAATGTGTCGTGTGATATTTGTTTTTTGATGTTTGGTTTGTGCTTAAGGCTATTTTCGACCATTGCGCGGAACATTCTTCCTCCAACATGCATGACACCAATGCTATGAAGGAATCGGGAATGTGTTGCGCCAGGAAAGACCAAGGACAAAATGTCATTTTGGCAAATATAGCGAAGTCGCTGAAATAACGGGTGATCAATAATAGCAACCTCATGGTTCAGTAGCGGGATGCCACCGTGAACCGGGTCCATGATAAGTTTTTTGTGGATTCCTAATAGGTCGTCAATGTAGAGATTCAATGGATAAGGCTCGCTCTAGGGTTTTGGTGTTTTTATTAGATTAGTGTGAATACTCTAAAATATCAGCATAGCCTGTTCATTATAATATTAATGGCATCGTAAATATTAAAAAATACATTGCTCAGGTTATGGCTGTCTGCTCGGGTGAGGTATTTTTTAGACTTATTATTGGTAAGTATGATGATAAAAATAATACAAATAAAGTGTTTTTCTGTTAGACGTCCTGTTGCTTTGACCTATACTGCTATCAACTTTTTATAAATATATTTATTGCCCAATGAATGATGTATGTCGCATGTCAAACCAACAGATGCTAAGCGCTTTTAAAATACTGCTTCTGTTATTAAATTATCAGCTAAAATATCAGCATATGGCGTTGTTATTTTCTAGAAATGCCTGTGCAGCCGTTAATAAGATTTTGCCTTCAAGAAAGAGAGGCAGTTGTGGTTAATTTTGCTGATCGTATTTTTGTTATAGATTCAGAAAAAAACGACCTCCAGCGCTTAGTCAGTTATTTAAGTGCGAAAGGCTATGTTGTTCATGCGCTATCTTCGCTATCTGAAGCCATAGATATGATGCATTTGTCGTTGCCCGACTTAATTTTTGCAGACATCAGTAATAAAGATATTGAATTATTGCCTTGTGTATTTCAAAACGCATCACAGGTACCGCTGGTTATTGTGTCGAAAACAGAATTGTCGGGCGACGTAGTGGCGTGTTTGAGGGCTGGCGCAAGCGACTTTATTTTAAAGCCTGTGCGTGATTATGCGAGCGTTGATCATGTGATTGACCGTATCCTTGATAAAATACGTTTAGCTAAGCAAAACAAGCATCTTCAAGAAGAGTTGGAGCTAGGTTATAAAAAGTTAACCGCAGGTATTCAAGAGTTAAGAGCTGACCAGAAAGCGGGCTTGCAAATACAGAAAAAAATGCTTCCAAAAATGCGTAAGACTGTTTGTGATTATGAATTTGAACACCGTATTAAGCCGTCTTTGTACTTAAGTGGGGATTTTTTAGACTACTTTAACCTTGACGAGCATAGGTGTTTATTTTACTTTGCAGACGTCTCGGGTCATGGTGCCTCTTCAGCTTTTGTGACAGTGTTGTTGAAAAATTTGAGTATGCGTTTAAAACGAAACTTTAAGCGTGGTTCTAGTGATCATTTATCTGACCCTTCAAAGTTTCTACTAAGGGTGAGCCAGGAGTTAACCTCCACTGACTTAGGTAAACATGTCACTATTTTTGTGGGTGTATTGGATAAACGAACGAACTTACTAAGCTATTCTGTCGGTGGCCACTTCCCATTGCCTATTCTTGTTAATAATGGGCATGCCGAATATTTAGAAGGCAAAGGCATGGCGGTTGGTTTATTTCCTGAGCCGCAGTTTGAAGTGTTCCATCGGACCTTGCCTGATCAGTTTAGAATAATTGTTTTTTCAGATGGTATTCTTGAAGTGCTGCCTGATATGTCACTAAGTGATAAAGAAAAGTTACTTTTAGAAGTGGTATCAAATCAAGTTGATGATATAGACTCATTACTTATAGCTCTTGGTTTGGATCATTTCGATAATTTACCGGACGATATTGCTGTGTTGAGTGTGCTGGATAAACGCTCTGCAGTATCTCTCGGAGTTTTAGAAAATGCAGATTAGCTATCAGTTGACAGGACTTTTTCTGAAAGCCAAACGGTTTACTTAAGTAGCACGCAAATATAAGGCATTATATTTGCGTGCTGGTAAAACAATGTAACTGGGTGAGTTGAAGTTGTTTAAGGTGATGTAAGTCCTTAATGGTTTTTCGATTTTCCACAGATATTATGGCGTTAAAATATGATGTCCAGATGTAAGATTTTGCAAGCAGATTGCAGTGGTGTTCATGTGCTTAAGCTGGTTGGCGAAGTGCGGTTGAACTTATGTTCGACCATCGATGCCGCTATTGAGTCTACAACAACAGATCCTGATTTTGCGACGGTAGTGGTCGATTTGAGCGAAACAACGCTCATAGATAGTACCACCTTAGGCATGCTTGCAAGGCTTGCCATTGTGGCTAAAAAGAAAAGTCATTTCCTCCCCTCTATTATTTCTACAAATCCTGATATAACACGCATTATCACGACAATGGGGTTTGATACTGTTTTTATTATTTTAGAAAAACTTGTTCAAACAGATCAGTCTTTGAAAGAATTACCTATTTCTGAGCTAGGTGAGGTTGAACTACGAGAAAATGTCCTGAATGCTCATAAAGTTCTCATGAAGCTAAATGACCATAATCGTGAGCAATTTAAAGATTTAGTGGCAACATTAGAGCAGGATGTAGAAGATCAAGCTGCATTTGGAGGTGCTTAGTTGGCATCGAAAAAAAACGCGTTATACTCTCGTATTTCTATCAGGTCATACTTTTACGTTTACATAAATAAATGCTCATTATAAGGGTGTCTGTTTATCAAGTGGCTGTTAGTGCATTTAATTAAAGTTCTTAAAAAAATTAAATAGTCGCAATTTTATTCTTATTTATTTTATACGGATTGTTTTCATGGCTCAGACACAACCCATAATTGCTATTTTAGGTGGTGGGAGTTTTGGTACAGCTATTGCCAATATAGCTGCTGAGTCTGGGGTAAAGACGTATTTATGGATGCGTAGTGAAACAGTTGTTAAAGAGATTCTGGGAACAAGGGAGAATTCTAGATATTTACCAGAATTGATTTTGCACGAGAATTTAGTGCCCACGAGCTCGTTAAGTGATGCCATTGAGCATGCCCAAGCCATTTTTTTTGCCATTCCGAGCAAGTCATTTCGTGATGTTGTTGAAAGCGCTAAGCCTTTAATTCGTCCAGAGCAGTATATTATTAGCACTACAAAGGGTATCGAGCCGGGTACCTTGAATTTAATGAGTGATATTTTACATTCAGAATTACCGGGCTGCCCTTATGGCGTGATGGGAGGGCCGAATCTTGCTAAAGAGATTGCCAAGCGAGAATTAACTGCAACGGTCATAGCGAGTGAGTATTCAGAATTAAGAAAATTTGTCCAGGATATTCTTGGCTGTACTTATTTTAGAGTCTATGCGAGTGCCGATGTGTACGGTGTTGAACTAGGCGGTGCGCTTAAAAATATTTATGCCGTTATGGCTGGAATTGTTGCTGCGAAAGGTTTGGGTGAAAACACAGTTGCTATGCTTTTAACGCGTAGCCTTGCTGAAATGGGGCGTTTTGCAGAACATCAAGGCGCCAACCCTTTGACCTTTCTTGGGCTTGCGGGGGTCGGAGACTTAATTGCAACGTGTAGTTCATCTTTGAGTCGAAATTATCGGGTAGGTTTTGCGTTTGGCTCAGGTAAATCTCTTGACGAGGCTGTTGAAGAGTTGGGTGAAGTTGCGGAAGGCGTGAATACACTTGCACAGGTTAAGCGTTATGCTGATGAAAATGATATTTATATGCCTTTGGTTCAAGGGCTTTATCAGATGATTTATAACAACGTACCCTTATCATTGGTCATTGAAAAATTGATGTCAGGTGAGCAAAACACCGATGTTGAATTTACTTTAGCAAAGGAAGATGTATAGCGTGATCAAAATTTTTTATCTCATTTTATTTTATTTGATTTACCGTATTACCGACTTAGTTTTATTGTTGATCTTATTAGTGCAGACAATTTTAAATATTTTTTCGGGTGAACCAAGTGATTCAATTAAGTTGTTTGGTAAGAGTTTGGGGCTTTATCTTCAGCAGATTAGCGAATTCTTAAGTTATGCAAGTGACGAAAAGCCATACCCGTTTTCTGACTGGCCACCTGTTGAAGGTACGATTAATAGCGTTGATGCAGACCAAGCTGGTGGTTCTGATGTTGTTTCTGAAAAAACAGAAAATGAATCTCAGAAGATAATTGATAAGCAAGGCTTAGATACGCCTAAAAAGGCATAGTCATCATTAGTGAATAGTAATTACATAGGAAACAGGGATGAGATTTTTTGTAATGAGGCATGCTCAAGCGTCTTTTAATGCTCCCTCAGATAGGAATCGGCCCATTACCGAAATGGGTATTAATCAAACTAAACGCTTATTAGCTGAACATGTTGAGGCGCTTGCTTGTGTTAATCAGATTTGGTCTAGTGATCTGCTTAGGGCAAAGCAAACAGCCGCATTGTTGTCTAGTAAATTGAATATCCCTGTTTTTGAAAAAAGTTTTCTATCGCCAGATGGTGATGTTAAGCCTGTATTAGAAACACTTCGGGCGCTCCCTAGTGATATATGCTTGTTAATCGTGTCTCATCAGCCTTTAGTCGGCGAGCTGGTAAGTTGTTTGTTGCATGGTAATACGCATCAGTCTCACCCATATGCCACGAGTGAAATATTAGCCTTAGAGCTGGATATGTTTGAGCCAGGTATGGCGACTTTAGCTAAGCAGTTTTTACCCTTTTAGGTCATTACTTACTTTGAATGATGCTGCTCAGTATGGTCGTTGCGTTCATCAAGCTTTGTTCTGTCGTGTAAAAATGGGGTGAAAAGCGAATGCCGCCTCCTCTGTTTGCGCAAATGACACCCTTTTTCATTAGTGATTGATAAAGTTGCTTGCTGTCTATATTTTGAATTCTGAAGGTTACTATTCCGCTTATTTCTGTCACAGCATCGACATCAATTTTGCTGATAAACTCAATGTTATGGAGCGTTTTTAATTGATTGATTAAAAAGCTTACGCGTTGTTTTAATTGTTTTTGGATGGTGTTTACACCAATTTCAAGGATGAGGTTCAAACTTGCATTTAAAGCATGAATGCCAAGCATATTAGGGCTTCCGCACTCAAAGCGAGTGGCATTATTAGCTGGCCGCCATTCAAGTGAGTTGTAGTTACCTTTATCTTCAACCATATGCCAACCAAACTGGTGTAGTTTAAGCGACTGAATGTGTCGTTTGTTGATATACAGCAATGCAAGCCCTTCGGCAGACATCAGCCATTTATGGCCATCAGCGACAATAAAGTCAGCGCAAACCTGTTGTTGATCAAAAGGGATAGCGCCCAAGCTCTGAATGGCATCGATACATAATAATGTGTGGTTGTTCTTACACTTTCTAGATAAATCTTCCAGGTCTATCAATAAACCATTGGCATATTGCACCGAGCTGACGGATACGAGTTTGCTGTTTTTATTCAAATGCTTGTTTATGGCTTCAACAGGGTCATCTGTTTGGATATCAACAACAATTACCTTTACGCCAAATTGAGATAAAGACTCCCAAACAATTCGATTTGAAGGAAATTCCTGATTACTGATAATAACTTCGTCACCCTCTTGCCATATTATGCCGTAAGCGATAATCGATAGTGCTTCAGAGGTGTTTTTTGCTAGAGCGATTTCATCTGTGCTGTCGGCATTAATGAGTTTTCTGAGGTTTTCCCTTAAGCTTCGTTCTTCCTTTAGCCAGGCAGGGTAGCGTTGAGCTCCTTTAAAAGTATTTTCCTTAGCAAACTGGCAAACAGCCTCGGATGTACATTTTGGCCAAGGGCTAACAGCTGCATGATTCAGGTAATAAATATCTTGAGCTTGTGGGAATTGGTCTTCAATCTGCGACAGCATTGTTTGAGTATCCGATAAATAAGGGTTTAAGGTTAGCTAAAAAAGCCTGAGGTATGTGAAAATAGGTGTTAAAAGCGTATGCGAATAATTAACTCAGTATTGAAAGATACTAACAAACGAGCTTCTTTCAGCATAGAATTTACAGATTAAAATTAACAATGAGTGATGTTTGAATAATGAGCTATTTTCCTATTGAATATATTGAGCCTGTATTTAGGCCGCCTTCAGAAGCGCGTTCCTTAATTCTTCAAGTTACCAACGGTTGTTCATACAATAAATGTACCTTTTGCGACATGTATACTGCGGATCAAAAGAAATTCAAACCGAAAGCTATTTCTGAAATTGAGACAGAACTACAGTCAGTTTCACGCTCTATGCCAGATGTGAAGCGCTTTTTTTTGGCAGATGGTGATGCGATGACCTTGTCATTTCGTCGCTTGAAAGAGATTCTTGAAACAATTCACCAGTATTATCCTGAGCGAGAACGCGTCACAGCTTATTGTTTGCCTCGTAACCTTAAAAATAAATCAATTGAAGAATTAACTGAATTGCGCAAGCTTGGTTTAAGCATGGTGTATGTTGGTTGCGAGTCGGGTGATGACAAGGTGTTGGAATGTATTGTGAAAGGTGAGACTTTCGAAAGCGCTAAAGCGGCACTGCTTAAATTAAAAGCGGCGGGAATAAAGTGCTCGGTCATGATATTGAATGGTCTAGGCGGGCAAAAGTTTTCTAAGCAGCATGCCATTAATTCTGCTCGATTAATGAATGAAACTCAGCCGGAATTTGTGTCGACTTTGGTTGTTTCGTTTCCTATGGGGGAGG
The DNA here is from genome assembly GCA_963974595.1 of uncultured Oleiphilus sp. GTDB lineage: Bacteria > Pseudomonadota > Gammaproteobacteria > Pseudomonadales > Oleiphilaceae > PZPK01. Next base: position 15,934 of record CAXBDA010000014.1, read on the forward strand.
ATCGATTTAGGGAGGGGTTTAAGGGTGACTATATTCCTTTAGAACAGGCGCATCTATTTGAAGAAATTCGACTTTTAATTGAGAGCTTTGAGTTAGAGCACACTGTTTTCAGGTCTGATCATGCGTCTAACTATTTAGTCTTAAAAGGCACTTTAGGTGCAGATAAACAAAAATTGTTAAAGACAATTGATATGGCGCTTAATAAGCCGGGTGCGATTCTTTTGCGTCAAGAGTGGCAACGAGGTCTGTAGGCTGGGCGTTATAGCTTGCGAGTATTTACCTAGCGGGAGACATAAGATGACCGAGCTAAAAAAGAAAAACTTTTCTGATTTACCTGCCTTTGCATCAGATATTCGTAAGTTATTGAAGGGCCCAAAGTTGCTTCCACCAGTCGAAAGTTGGCGGCCTGAGAGAGTGGGGGATATTGAGATACTGATCACCTCTTCGGGGGAGTGGCTTTATCAGGGGAGTAAGATGGAGCGTCTTTCTGTGGTTCAGTTATTGGCAACTATTTTGCGTAAGGACGGTGATGAGTATTATTTGGTTTCACCTGCTGAAAAGCTAAAACTTGAGGTGGAGGATGTTCCTTTTCTTGTGGTGATGATGGATGTAGAAGGGGTGGGTGCTGAGCAGTCTTTGCATTTTTCAACTCAGGTGGGTGATTGCTTTACATTATCGCCCGAGCATGCTTTAAGGGTGAGTTATAACGAAAAAGGTGAGCCATCGCCCTATGTTCATGTTAGAGCCGGTTTGGACGCGAGGCTGAGTCGCTCTGTTTATTATGAGTTAGCTGATAAGCTCATAGAGCTCGATGATAGTGTCGCGGAAGAACAGCTAATAAAGCCGGTAAATCAAGAACAGAAAGGCTTTTGTAAAAGTGACTTGCCAACGATGGGAGTCTGGAGTGCTGGCAAGTTTTTTATATTTTAGCGAATCAAATTAGAGAGTTTAGGTTTTGCTTTCGGATTTTTCTTTAGCAGTACCACGACTTTGCCAATAGCTTGGACAAGTTCTGACTTAGTTTCATTGATAAGTGTATTAATGATCTTTGTTCTATCGTCGCGATCACCGATCGCTATTTTGACTTTGATTAGTTCGTGGTCATGGAGCGCTCTGCTTAGTTCTTCGATCAAATTTTCTGTTAAACCTTTCTCGCCCACAATCACAACCGGGTTTAAGTTGTGCGCTATTGATCGATAATGTTTTTTGTCTGCAGTGCTCAGTGTCATTGTGGCTATGCCTATAAAAAGTGTTTAAAAAGTGTGCGTATTCTAACAGTAATCGATCAAATTGATAATAAACAAATATCTAAATACCTTTGACTTATCTTTGGGTCTGTCTGGTATGATGTTTGGCTGTTTTAGTTTTTAAAGTATGTGATCAGGGAAAAAATATGGCACGTTCCAAATCGAGTGCTGGCTGGCTAAAAGAGCATTTTGATGACCCGTATGTGAAACAGTCACAGATTGATGGTTATCGTTCTAGAGCTAGTTATAAACTTTTGGAAATACAAAAAAAAGATAAATTATTTAAACCGGGAATGGTCGTGATCGATTTGGGTGCAGCGCCTGGTGGTTGGTCTCAGGTTGCTCAAGCGTTAGTGGGTGAAAATGGTAAGGTGATTGCCAGTGATATTCTACCGATTGATGTCTTGACAGATGTTACTTTCGTTCAGGGTGATTTTACGAATGAGGCTGTTTTTGAAGAGTTAATGTCTAAAATAGATGGCAAGGTTGACCTTGTAATTTCAGATATGGCCCCAAACATGAGCGGTAATGCATCTATTGATATACCTAATGCGATGTATTTGGTCGAATTGGCGTTGGATATGGCTAGGCAGACACTAAAACCAAACGGTGCTTTTATCGCTAAAGTGTTTCAGGGAGAAGGGTTTGATGCTTTGTTAAGTGAAATGAGGCAAAGCTTTACTAAGGTTTATAGTCGAAAGCCGGACGCATCAAGGGCTAGGTCGAGAGAAATATACCAAATAGGCGTCGGTTTTAAATCTTGACGTGAGCTGAATTGGTTTTTGCTACGTATGCCTGATAGATATTTTTTATGGGTATCTGTATATTGGCTGTAAATTTCCCTCTTCACTAATGAAGGGGTTAAATTAATAAATTTCGTGTCTAAGTCGTTAATTTTTTTTCGGCAGGCATATTAAAAATATGAGGGCTTTTCCTTTGAATGATATGGTCAAAAACCTGTTCTTATGGTTCGTTATTGCTGCCGTTTTGTTAATGGTATTCAATAACTTTAATGGGCAGCAAAAATCAGGTTCGCTAGATTATTCTCAGTTTATCGAGCAAGTGCAGGCTGGGCAGGTCAAAGAAGTTGTTATTGATGGCTTAACCTTCGATGTACTTGCTTCAGATGGACGCCGTTATAAAACTATTCGCCCTATGGTTGAAGATCCTAAGTTGATGGATGACCTGATTCAAAACAAGGTTCGTGTTATCGGTAAAGAACCAGAGCAGCAAAGTATCTGGACGCAGTTGCTTGTCGCTTCTTTTCCTATATTGGTCATTATTGCGGTATTCATGTTTTTTATGCGGCAAATGCAAGGCGGGGGTGGTGGTAAAGGCCCCATGTCGTTCGGTAAAAGCAAAGCGCGTTTAATGAGTGAAGATCAAATTAAAACAACTTTTGCTGATGTGGCTGGTGTTGATGAAGCCAAGGAAGATGTAAAAGAGTTAGTGGATTTTCTTCGTGATCCAGGGAAGTTCCAGCGTTTAGGTGGGAAAATTCCTCGTGGCGTTTTAATGGTTGGTCAGCCAGGTACAGGTAAAACACTGTTAGCAAAAGCTATTGCCGGTGAGGCGAAGGTGCCCTTTTTCTCTATTTCAGGTTCTGACTTCGTTGAAATGTTTGTTGGTGTTGGTGCGTCGCGTGTTCGTGACATGTTCGAACAGGCCAAGAAACAATCCCCTTGTATTATTTTTATTGATGAAATAGATGCAGTGGGTCGTCATCGTGGAGCGGGAATGGGGGGTGGTCACGATGAACGTGAGCAAACCTTGAATCAGCTTTTAGTTGAGATGGACGGCTTTGAAGGCAGTGAGGGTGTGATCGTAATTGCCGCGACTAACCGTCCTGATGTGCTTGACCCTGCTTTGCTTCGTCCTGGTCGTTTTGATCGCCAGGTCGTGGTTGGTTTGCCGGATATTTTAGGGCGTGAACAGATTCTCAAGGTGCATATGAAAAAAGTACCGCTTTCAGATGATGTGGTTCCAAGTCTTATTGCGCGTGGTACGCCTGGCTTTTCTGGTGCAGATCTAGCGAATTTAGTGAATGAAGCTTCTCTCATTGCAGCGCGATCAGATAAACGTGTTGTGAATATGATCGAGTTTGAATTAGCGAAAGATAAAATCATGATGGGCGCTGAGCGTAAATCGATGGTCATGTCTGAAAAAGAAAAACTCAATACTGCCTTTCATGAGGCGGGCCATGCGATCGTTGGCCGCTTAATGCCCGAACATGATCCTGTTTATAAGGTGAGTATTATTCCGCGTGGTAGAGCATTAGGTGTCACTATGTTTTTGCCAGAAGAAGATCGCTACAGTTTGAGTAAGCGGCAGATTATTAGCCAGATATGCTCTTTGTACGGTGGCCGTATTGCAGAAGAAATGACTTTAGGTGCAGATGGTGTAACGACAGGAGCTTCTAATGATATTCAAAGAGCCACTGAAATTGCGCGTAATATGGTGACCAAATGGGGCTTATCAGAGAAATTAGGGCCGCTCTTATATGAAGAGGCTCAAGAAGAAGTATTTCTGGGTAGGTCGGCAGGGAATAGTGGCGCTCATGTCTCAGGTACCACGCGTAATGATATTGATGCTGAAGTCAGATCTATTATTGATACTTGTTATGCCAATGCGCAACAGCTTCTTGAAGAGAATCGAGATAAGTTGGATGCTATGGCCAGTGCTCTCATGAAATATGAAACTATTGATGCTGAGCAGATTACCGATATTATGAATGGAAAAGAGCCTCGTGAGCCAAAAGGTTGGTCAAATGGCGGTAATGGTAGTTCTGGTGGTGCTCAGGCAAAGTCAGATTCACAAGAGCCGTCATCAGAGGAAAAGAACGCGGAATCTGGCAAGCCCTCTGGTGACACTCTAGTATAAAACTTATCGTATCTGTTTGTTGATATATGGCGGATTGAAGAAATGCTTCAATCCGCTTCTTTATTTGAATTAGTATAATGATAAAGCCTTTCAAATTTGCCGAGCGGCAACTAGACCTATCTGTTACCCAAGTTATGGGTGTTCTCAATGTCACGCCTGACTCCTTCTCCGATGGTGGTCAATTCAATAAAATTGAGCTTGCTCTTTCTAGAGCGCGTGAAATGGTTGAGCAGGGCGCTACGATTATTGATATTGGTGGGGAGTCAACTCGCCCTGGCGCAAGCCCTGTTTCTCTCCAAGAAGAATTAGATCGGGTTTGCCCGGTTGTAGAGCGAGTGGCAGCATCACTTGATGTTGTTGTTTCGGTAGATACGAGTCGTCCTGAAGTGATGGCGGAAACAATATCTTTGGGTGCAAGTTTAATAAACGATGTACGGGCTTTTACCATGCCCGGCGCTTTGGATGCTGTCATCAAGCATGATGTCGCCTTATGTTTGATGCATATGAAAGGGACTCCATTGACGATGCAGGTACAGCCTAAGTACTGTTCTGTAAAAGATGAGGTGTTTGGTTTTTTGGATCAAAGAGCGCAAGAGTTGGTGGCAGCCGGTATTCGTTCAGATAGAATAATTCTTGATCCAGGTTTTGGCTTTGGTAAAAGCTTAGCGCATAACCTAGAGTTGCTTGCTGCAACGGGTGTTTTATGTAAATTAGGCTATCCTGTTTTAATCGGATTATCTCGTAAGTCAATGTTCGCTGCCTTATTAAATCGCCAAGTAGATGAAAGGTTGTTTGGCAGTATTGCTGCTGCAAGTCTTGGTGCTAGTTTGGGGGCTAATATTTTGAGAGTGCATGATGTACAAGAAACGGTTGATGCGGCAAAGGTCGTTGATGCTGTAAAAAGATTTCAAGTTTGACCTGATATTAGGTTATGTAAGTGTAGTGGCTGTGCAAAAGCTTCTAATGCTGAGATATATAGGATTTTATATGACTACAAAAAAATATTTTGGTACCGACGGAATTCGAGGCCGTTTGGGTGAGGGGGTGATTACCCCTGAGTTTATGCTTAAGCTTGGTTGGGCATGTGGGATGGTTTTCAAAAGGCATGGTATTAGGAATCGTGTCATTATCGGTAAAGATACTCGCATCTCTGGGTATTTATTTGAATCTGCTTTAGAAGCAGGGCTTTCAGCGGCGGGAATGGATGTGCGTCTTTTAGGGCCAATGCCTACGCCAGCGATCGCTTATTTAACCAGAACCTATCGAGCTAATGCGGGGATTGTGATTAGTGCATCGCACAATCCATATCATGATAACGGCATTAAGTTCTTTTCTTCTGAAGGTTTGAAGTTGCCTGATGAAATGGAGCTGGAAATCGAGGCTTGGTTGGATAAAGACTTAGAAGTTGTTGCGCCTGATTTGTTGGGGAAGGCTAAGCGTATCGATGATGCAGTTGGGCGCTATGTTGAATGTTGTAAAGCAACCATACCGTCGGTAATGAATTTAAATGATTTGAAAATAGTGCTGGATTGTGCACACGGCGCAACTTATCAGGTGGCGCCTTATGTATTTAAAGAGTTGGGTGCTCAAGTTGATGTGATAGGTAATCAGCCAGACGGCCTTAACATAAATAAAGGAGTAGGCTCTACTAGCCCTCAGGCATTAGTAGATAAAGTTTTAGAAGTGGGTGCTGATATCGGGATTGCTTTTGATGGTGATGGTGATCGCGTTGTGATGGTTGATCACAAGGGTGAAGTAGTCGACGGTGATGAACTAATTTATATCATTGCGCGGAATCGAAAGTTAAGTGGTCGATTGGACGGTGGTGTGGTTGGTACTTTAATGACCAATTATGGTGCTGAGTTAGCGTTTAAGGCGCTTGGTATTCCATTTGAGCGAGCCAAGGTGGGTGATCGTTATGTCATGGAATTATTGGTCAAACATGGCTGGCAGTTAGGTGGGGAAGGGTCGGGTCATATTATTTGTTTTGATAAGACGACGACGGGTGATGCCATTATCGCTGCCTTGCAGGTATTAATCGCAATGTGGAACGAAGATAAGGCGCTGCATGAGTTAAAATCAACCATGACGAAGTTGCCACAGGTTTTGAGAAATGTACGCGTTAAAGAAAAAACTGATCCGATGAAAAATAGTACGATATCTGCTGCTGTTGACGCGCAGTCTGAATGTTTGTCAGGGCAGGGTCGGGTTTTACTGCGTGCTTCCGGAACAGAACCTCTTATCAGGGTTATGGCAGAAGGTACTGATGCCAAATTAGTTAACTTGGTTGTCGAAAGGCTCGTTAGTGTAGTCAGTCAAGAGCTTGCGTAATTAATTTTATTGTATGGGGTGGTTGTGTCTGCAGAATGCGCGAACAAATCAAGTTATTTGAGCGTTTAGTATCTTGTAAGTCAGCAATAACTCGGTTAGTATTTGCGCCCTTCTGAGAGCAAGGAGTTTTTATGCGTCCGAAGGTTGTTGCTGGAAACTGGAAAATGAATGGTGATCAAGCATTTTCTCGGGATTACATTAAATCATTCAAGGCAAGTTGGGATAGCTATTCTCTTAAGCAATATTCTGGCTTGAGCGTTGTTATTATACCGCCAGCAATACTAATACCTGGGGTGCAGGCGTGTATTGATGATTCAGATTTAGATGTACTGGTTGCTGGGCAGAATGTAGCCGGATATGAATCAGGGGCATACACCGGTGAAATATCCGCCTCTATGTTGCATGATTTTTCTTGCAAGGCAGCACTTGTTGGTCATTCTGAGAGACGCGCCCTTTTTGGTGATACTGATAATATTGTTATTGATAAGGTGAAGCAGTTGCTTGCTCGCGGGCTGGGTCCAATTTTGTGTCTTGGTGAATCTCTTGAAGAGCGTGAGCAGGGTTTGGCTGAGCGTGTTGTAAAAGCTCAGCTCGAGGTGGTTCTTGATACGTTAGAAGTGTCTGAGTGTGCATTGTTGTCATTGGCTTATGAGCCGGTCTGGGCGATAGGTACTGGGAAAACCGCAACACCAGAAGAGGCTCAAGCAATGCATGAGTTTATTCGACAGATTGTTGCAGATAAGTCAGTTGAGTTAGCAGAAGAAATAGTTATTTTGTATGGCGGAAGTGTAAACTCAGCGAATGCTGACAGTCTTTTTCGTCAAAAAGATATTGATGGTGCGCTCGTTGGCGGGGCATCACTTAAACCAGATGAGTTTGCAGAAATCTGTCATCTATGTGGTCGAAGTTAATTTTATCAGTACTTGAAGTTAATTTTATAAGTAGCGGTTTCCGGTTTAAACGGTATAGAGAGCAATAAGAATGGAAATGTTTGAAACAGTAGTGGTTGTAGTGCATGTGCTTGTGTCGCTTGGGTTGATCGGGTTAATTATGATTCAGCATGGCAAAGGTGCTGAAGCAGGCGCATCGTTTGGTGGTGGTGCATCGCAGACTGTTTTTGGTAGTCAGGGGAGCGGCAGTTTCCTCACTAAAACGACTAAGTATTTAGCAATTATATTTTTTGCGACCAGTATTTCATTGGCCGTGATTGCCAAGCAGCGCTCTGAAGTATCATCTCAAGAGCTTTTACCAACGGCTTCGTTGCTTGAGGAAATGAAAAAATCAGAAACAGCTGTACAGTCTGATGCTGAGATCAAAGTTGAATTAGATGATACTGGTTCTTCCGTGGCTGAAGAAGTGCAGACTGAGCTAGAGTGATGGTTGAAAGGTTTATTGCCCAAGTGGTGAAATTGGTAGACACGCTACCTTGAGGGGGTAGTGACGCAAGTCGTGCCGGTTCAAGTCCGGCCTTGGGCACCAATTTAAAAGGCTTATGAAAATAAGCCTTTTTTTATTCCTTAGTTGACCCTCAATCCTACTCTGCATATAATGCGCGCCAGTATGGTTATAGCGTTAAGTGTGAATTTGACTTAACAACAAAATCTAGTAAGAAATAATTGAGTAATTCGTTAATATTATTAACGTATAACGCAATTGTTTTTTAGTTTGATGGGCTTTATGCCCATTTTTTGTATCTGAAATAAACGAACGGTATTCAATTGTCAGCTAAGAAAAAACTACTTGAAAATTTAATTCGACCTGTCGTAGAAGGTCTAGGTTACGAGCTGTGGGGCTTGGAGCATCTAGCTCAAGGCAAACATTCACTTTTAAGAATTTATATAGAAAACCAAGCAAAACCTGAAGGTGATGCAGCAGCTAATGTTGTGTTGTCTGAACAGGGAGAGCTTGAAAACGCTTCAGTAAGTGAAAGCGGTGTTGCTTTGGAAGACTGTGAAAAAGTGAGTCGTCAGGTTGGTGCAATTTTGGATGTAGAAGATCCGATATCGGGTGACTATACCTTGGAGGTTTCTTCACCGGGTATGGATAGGTTTTTATATAGCCTGTCTCATTATGAGCGTTTCAAAAGTCACCACGTTGCTATCAAATTGCGTATGCCGTATGAAGGCAGAAGAAAGTTTAATGGGATTATCTCTGGGATTGAAGGGCATGATGTCGTTGTACAAGTCGATCAAGAGGAGTTTTTGTTCCCCATAGAAGCCATTGAAAAAGCGAATATAATTCCGCAGTTTGATTAATTAAAGAATTTGAAGATTGGAGCAAAAATCGCAATGAATAAAGAAATATTGCTGGTCGTAGAGGCGGTTTCAAATGAGAAAGGTGTTGATAAAAGTATTATCTTTGAAGCTATTGAGCTTGCTTTAGCAGCCGCTACAAAAAAACGTTATGAAGATGACGGTGATGCAACGATTGAAGTGAAAATTGATCGAAAAACGGGTGACCATGTAACCTTCCGCCATTGGGCTGTTGTTGATAATGACGCTGTGCCGGGTTTAGGGACAGAGTTAACCATGGAAGAGACGGCTGAAATAGATACTGCTTTGCAGCCGGGTGATATCCATACTGAACAAGTAGAGTCTATTTCATTTGGTCGTATCGGCGCGCAGGCAGCCAAACAAATTATCGTACAAAAGGTTCGCGAAGCTGAGAGAGAAAAAATTGTTGACAGCTATAGAGAGCGAGTTGGCGAACTTGTGTCTGGTACGGTTAAAAAAGTCACACGTGATAATGTGATTGTTGATCTAGGCAATAATGCTGAAGCATTGCTTCCACGAGAAAACCTTGTTGGTCGTGAAGTGTTTAGAATGGGTGATCGAGTAAGAGCGCTACTATCTGAAATTCGTACCGAAGTGCGCGGACCTCAACTTATTCTTAGTCGTTCGGCACCGGGTATGTTAATAGAATTGTTCAAAATTGAAGTGCCAGAAATCTCTGAAGAAGTCATAGAGATTAAGAGTGCTGCTCGAGATCCAGGGTCGAGAGCTAAAATTGCGGTTAAAACTAATGATAAGCGTATAGATCCGGTAGGTGCTTGTGTTGGTATGCGTGGTGCACGGGTTCAGGCAGTGTCTGGTGAGTTAGGTGGTGAACGAGTAGATATTATTGTTTGGGATGATAATCCGGCTCAATTAGTTGTGAATGCAATGGCGCCTGCAGAAGTTGCTTCAATTGTTGTTGATGAAGACTCTCACTCAATGAATGTCGCTGTGGCGGAAGAGAATTTGGCCATGGCAATTGGTCGCGGTGGTCAAAATGTTCGTTTAGCAAGTGAATTGACCGGCTGGGATTTAAATGTGATGTCAGAGGAAGATGCCGGCAAGCAGCAGGAAGAAGAAGTTGGTAAATATGTTGACTTATTTATTCAGCAGTTAGATGTTGATGAGGACTTAGCGACAGAGTTGGTCAATGAAGGCTTTACTTCTTTGGAAGAAGTGGCTTATGTCCCTATTGAAGAAATGTTAGAAATTGATAGTTTTGATGAAGATACCGTTGAAGAGTTAAGACGTAGGGCGAAAGATGCTTTGGTTAACCAAGCGCTTGCGTCAGAAGAGCAGTTAGAAGGTAAAGAGCCTGCTGAAGATCTATTAACAATGGATGGAATGGATCAGCATTTAGCACTTGTATTGGCAAGTAAAGGCATCATTACAATGGAAGATCTAGCTGAGCAATCCATCGATGAATTGATGGAAGTAGATGGAATGGATGAAGAAAAAGCCGGCAAGCTGATAATGACAGCGCGGGCACCTTGGTTTGAAGGCCAGGATTCGTAACGACGGGAGTCAGGAGGAATAATTATGTCTGAAGTAACTGTCAAGCAACTGGCAAATGATATCGGTGCTCCAGTAGATCGGCTATTGAAGCAAATTATAGATGCGGGTCTAAAATCTCGCGATGAATCAGGTGTCGTGTCTGATGTCGAAAAGCAAACACTATTGGATTTTTTGAAAAAAAGTCATGGTGAAACCGAGGGTGAGCCTCAAAAAATCACCTTAAAAAGAAAGACAACCTCGACATTAAAAATGTCAGCAGGCCAAGGTAAGTCAAAAACGGTTAATGTCGAAGTCCGTAAAAAACGTACTTATGTCAAACGGCCTGACGTTGGACTTGAGTTAGAGCAGCAGAAAAAAGAAGAGGCAGAAAAAGCCGCTAAATTGGCTGAAGAAACTGCACTAAAAAAATCGCAGCAAGAGCAGGAAGCTAAAGAAAAAGAGCGCTTGGCGAAAGAATTGGAAGAAAAGCGTTTGGCTGAGCAAACCTCTGCCAAGAAGCAAACGGTTGATGTGCCTGTTGTTGATGTACCCGTTAATAAAGAAAATGCTGAAAAGAATAAAAAACATCAGAAGAAAAAAGAAAAACCGGCAGACCTTTTAGACGATGTTGATGTTAAGAAAAAGCATAATAAGTCGGCAGGTCATAGAGGTCCTCGTCAGCGTGAGCCAGATTTGAAGGCTGCTATTATTGATGATTTGGTTGATGATGTTGAAGTGCCTCGGAAGCTTAAATCGAAGAAGAGAAAGATAAAGAAAACGCATGCCTTTGAAATGCCAGTGACTCCGGTTGTTAGAGAGGTTGCTATTGGTGAAATGATCGTTGTTAGTGATCTTGCAGATAGAATGTCTGTGAAGAGTGCGGCTGTTATTAAGTCACTAATGAATATGGGGGTGATGGCAACGGTTAATCAGGCTATTGATCAAGAAACGGCTGTGTTGGTTGCAGAAGAGCTAGGTCATAAAGTAAGGCTTGTTCAAGAAGATGCGATTGAAACCGAAATGCTTGAAAGTATTGATTACGCAGGTGAGCTTACGTCAAGAGCGCCTGTTATTAGTGTCATGGGGCACGTAGATCACGGTAAAACGTCTTTGCTCGATTATATCCGTAAAGCAAAAGTTGCTTCAGGAGAGTCTGGTGGCATTACGCAGCATATCGGTGCTTATCACGTAGAAACCGGTCATGGCATGATTACCTTTTTGGATACGCCCGGGCACGCTGCATTTACAGCAATGAGAGCGCGTGGTGCTAAAAGTACGGACATCGTTATCCTTGTGGTAGCCGCAGATGATGGCATGATGCCTCAGACGGAAGAAGCTATTCAGCATGCTCGCTCAGCAAATATGCCTATTATCGTCGCTGTAAATAAAATGGATAAAGAAAACGCAGATCCTGATCGCGTTAAAAATGAGATGGCTGCAAAAGATGTTATCCCGGAAGATTGGGGTGGTGATGTTCAGTTTGTGAATGTATCAGCTCATACTGGTGAAGGTATCGATGCATTATTAGATGCCGTGTTATTGCAATCTGAAATGCTTGAGTTGACTGCGGCTAAAAATGTTCCTGCAAAAGGTGTTGTTGTTGAATCTAGCCTAGATAAAGGTCGAGGCGCGGTTTCAACAGTATTAATTCAAAATGGGACATTGCGCGCTGGTGATATTGTGATTGCTGGTCACTTTTATGGTCGTATACGTGCCATGCTGGATGAAAATGCCAAGACAATTAAAGATGCAGGGCCATCGATTCCAGTTGAAATATTGGGTTTGAACGGCACGCCAGATGCAGGTGATGAATTCGTTGTTGTTGAAAGTGAACGAAAAGCACGTGAAGTGGCTGAATTCAGAGAAACAAAAAGTAGAAAAGACCGTTTGCAGCGCCAGCAAGCTTCTAAGCTTGAAAATATGTTTGAAAACATGGGGCAAGATGAAGTACGTAATCTGAATATCGTTCTGAAGACAGATGTTCGTGGTTCACTTGAAGCGCTTACTGCTGCGTTGAATGAGATTGGTAATAATGAAGTTCAGGTAAAAATAGTCGGTAGTGGTGTGGGGGGGATTACTGGCACTGATGCGAACCTTGCGCTGACAACCAATGCAGTTATTGTTGGCTTTAATGTTCGTGCAGACGCTTCCGCTAGAAAAATTATAGAAGAGGAAGGTCTGGATCTACGTTATTACAGTATTATTTACGAGATCATTGATCATGTGAAACAAGCCTTGACAGGTATGTTAGCACCTGAATTCAAAGAAGAGATTGTCGGTATCGCTGAGGTTCGTGAAACCTTCAAGTCGCCTAAGTTTGGTCAGGTGGCGGGTTGTATGGTCTTGGAAGGTACAATTCATCGCAATAAGAAAATTCGCGTACTAAGAGATAATGTCGTGATTTTTGAAGGTGAATTAGAGTCTTTAAGGCGCTTCAAAGATGATGTTAATGAAGTGCGTTCGGGTACCGAATGTGGTATTGGTGTTAAAAACTACGATGTTAAAGTCGGAGATAAGATTGAAGTCTTTGACAAGATCTCTGTTGTTCGTACCTTGGAATCATAAGTACTATGCCGCAAGACTTTAAACGTACTGATCGTATCGCTGATCAAATGCAGCGTGATCTTGCAGAGTTGATTCGTTCATCTCTGAAAGATCCACGTATTGGCATGGTGACAGTAAATTCTGTCGAAGTAGCGCGTGATTTAGGGTATGCAGATATTTATGTAACCCTTTTAACTGTTGAGGATCTGGATGCTGACTCTGATCAGGTTAAGCAGACTATTAAGATTCTCAATGGGGCTGCGGGCTTCTTGCGCACTGAATTGGGGCGAATGATTAAGTTAAGAATGATCCCTCAGCTGCGCTTCCATTTTGATGCCTCGGTAAAGCGTGGTAGACAGTTGGATCAGCTTATTTCAAAAGCACGTCGAAAAGATTCTGACTTAGGCTCGAAAGAGCATGACTCAGATGAATCAAGTGATGCTAATTAGTGTGTATTTTTAAGGTTAAGTAATTTGGCACGTAAACGGAAAGGGCGCGTACTGGATGGCGTTATTTTATTAGATAAGCCGAAAGGCATGACATCTAATTTTGCGCTTCAAAAAGTACGACGTTTACTATGTGCGCAAAAAGCGGGTCACACAGGAAGCCTGGATCCCTTAGCAACAGGTGTTCTGCCAATTTGTTTAGGGGAGGCGACTAAGTTTTCTCGCTATTTACTTGATGCAAATAAAGGCTATATTACGACTGCGAAGTTAGGTGATATTCGTACTACCAGTGACAGCGAAGGTGAGTCAGTTCTTATTCAAGACGTCCCGCCATTTTCTGAAACTCAAATTACGGATGTCTTGTCTCGTTTCAAAGGTCAAATCGATCAAACTCCAACGATGTATTCCGCTCTTAAGCATAACGGTAAACCTTTGTATGAGTATGCTCGTCAGGGTATTACTATTGATAGACCCTCTCGTCCAATCACGATATTTGAACTCGAATTGCTTGCGCAGCGCCCCGATGAACTCGATCTTAAGGTTGCATGCTCAAAAGGCACCTATATTCGTACTCTAGTGGAAGATATAGGTCAGGCAGTTGGTTGTGGTGCGCATGTATCAATGTTAAGGCGCTATCAAGCGGGTCATTTTGACTTGAGTCAAACGGTCACCATGGAAGAATTAGAGAGTCTTTCACCTGGTATCTCACGAGATGATCTGTCAGAAGATTCCTCGAAGGTGAGTGAGCTGTTTAGTAAAGTGGATGCGTTTTTACTCCCTGCCGACGTTTTATTACCCGATTTAACGAAAATATGCTTAAAAACTGCCGATGTCCACTCGATATTAATGGGACAAGCAGTTAAAATACCTGCCTCAGAAAATCCGGGTCTAGACGTGAAGCAATTAGTTGCTTTATATGCTGAGCAAGATTTCATGAAAGATATTAAACCAGAAACACGAAATGGCACTGGTTCTGGATGTATAGATGATCAGCGCTCAGTGTTTTTAGGTGTTGCAGAATATCAAGCAGATGCTTCTTTGCAACCCAATCGTTTAATTACCTTTCCCGGGTAAAAAATTTATATGGCATCGGCTGTAAATATGCGCGGTCGGTGTTGTCTTTTAACTAGCATATTGAGGAATATGATTATGGCACTTAATGCCGAAGAAAAAGCAAAAGTAGTTGCTGATTATCAGCGTGGCGAAGGCGATACAGGTTCTCCAGAAGTTCAGGTCGCTTTATTGACAACAAATATCAATAAACTTCAGGGTCACTTTAAAGGTAACAACCATGATCACCATTCACGTCGTGGTTTAATTCGTATGGTTAACCAACGTCGTAAGTTACTTGACTACTTAAAGCGTAAAGATGGCGCGCGCTATCTTGAGCTGATTGGTCGATTGAGTCTACGTCGCTAATCAATCGAAGACCGAACATGCTTGACCTGTCGAAAGCTTGGTCAGAATGATCGTAAAGGCCGGCTTATCTTGAAAGATAGATTTGCCGGTTTCTTTATTTTGGAAATAGCGTTTTAAGGACTTAGCTAACGCTTATTTTAAGCTGAAGCTTACTTTAGCAAGGATGACAAACATAAGTTTTAAACATAGGGTTTTAAACTTATTAATTAATTAATTAATTTTACTGCGTAATAAGGCCATAAAGTTTTATGTCTGAGTGCTTTTTGATTACTTTTTGAGTGATTAGCAATAGAAGCGCCTTTAGTAATAAAGTATTTATAGACAGAGTATTCAGAGATAAAGCTTTAGCGTTTGCCCATTGCGTAAACTAACTTACGAAAAAGTAAAAGGAGCCAATGTGAATCCGGTTATTAAAAAATTTAAGTATGGTCAGTCAGATGTAATAATTGAAACTGGACGAGTCGCACGTCAAGCAACAGGTTCAGTATTAGTTACAGTAGATGATGTTGTGGTATTGGTTGCAGTGACTGCAGCGAAAGAATCTGTACCAGGTCAGGGATTTTTCCCATTATCTGTGTTTTATCAAGAGCGCCAATATGCTGTAGGTAAAATTCCAGGTGGCTACATTAAGCGTGAAACACGTCCGTCAGAAAAAGAAACTCTGACTTCTCGTTTAATCGATCGTCCTATTCGTCCATTATTCCCTAACGGTTTTATGAATGAAGTTCAGGTGGTCTGTCAGGTCATGTCTGCCAATAAAACTAACGATGCAGATATTGCAGCAATGATCGGTACATCTGCCGCATTAGCAATTTCTGGTGTGCCATTTAATGGTCCTATCGGTGCTGCACGTGTTGGTTTTACGGATGAAGAAGGCTATGTATTAAACCCTAGCTTCGATTACCTGGAAGACTCTTTGTTAAATATGGTTGTTGCCGGTACGTCTGATGCTGTTTTAATGGTTGAATCAGAAGCGAAAGAATTAACAGAAGATGAAATGCTAGGCGGTGTATTATTTGCTCATCAAGAAATGCAAGTTGTTATCAATGCAGTGAGTGAATTTGCTGCTGAAGTGGCGACTCCTAAGTGGGATTGGCAGGCAACTGTAGAAAATACAGCGCTAACAACAGCGATTACAGATGGATATGCCGAAGGTATTCGTTCTGCTTATGCAATTAGTGACAAAATGGCGCGTTATAGTGCTGTTGGTGAACTCAAAGCGGCTGCTGTAGAAAAACTTGCAACTGAAGAGGAAGGTGCGCCTTCTTCTGAAGATGTAAAAAGCTATTTTTCTAAAATTGAAAAGCAAGTTGTTCGTGGGAAAATCATAGCAGGCGAGCCTCGAATTGACGGCCGTGATTGCAAAACTGTTCGACCCATCAGTGTTGAAGTGGGTGTTTTACCTAATACGCATGGTTCTGCATTGTTTACCCGTGGTGAAACTCAAGCGATTGTAACGACTACTTTAGGTACGGCTCGCGATTCACAAATCGTAGACGCATTAGAAGGCGAGTATAAAGAAAACTTTATGCTTAATTATAATTTCCCTCCTTACTCTGTTGGTGAGTGTGGTCGTATGGGCCCTCCTGGACGTCGTGAAATTGGCCACGGTAAGCTAGCTAAACGTGGTATCCAAGCGTTGATGCCAACTATGGAAGAATTTCCGTATGCTATTCGTTGTGTCTCTGAGATCACTGAATCAAACGGTTCTAGCTCAATGGCGAGTGTCTGTGGTAGCAGCTTGGCATTAATGGATGCGGGTGTTCCTATTGCCGCGCCCGTTGCTGGTATTGCTATGGGGTTGGTTAAAGAAGGTGAGCAGTTTGCAGTATTGACCGATATTTTGGGTGATGAAGATCACTTGGGTGATATGGACTTTAAAGTGGCGGGTACCGACGAAGGTATTACTGCACTTCAAATGGATATCAAGATCGAAGGTATCACTGAAGAAATTATGGATATGGCTTTGCGTCAGGCGCATGATGCGCGTATTCATATTCTTGGTGAAATGAACAAAGTTCTTGATAAGCCTCGCGACGCTTTATCAGATAAAGCCCCCGCAATGCGTACTATGAAAGTTCACCCTGATAAAATTCGTGATGTTATCGGTAAAGGTGGTGCAACTATCCGTTCTATCACTGAAGAAACAGGCGCAGCGATTGATATCGATGACGATGGTTCGATCAAAGTATATGGTTCTGATAATGATAGCGCCCAAGCAGCAATTGATAAAATCTTAGGTATTACGGCTGAAGCAGAAATTGGTCAGATTTATGAAGGCAAAATTGAGCGTATTGTTGATTTTGGTGCTTTTGTAAATATCTTGCCGGGTAAAGATGGCTTGGTGCATATTTCTCAAATTTCTAACGAGCGTGTTGAGAAAGTAACGGATGTATTAACGGAAGGTACAATTGTGAAAGTAAAAGTACTTGATGTTGATAATCGTGGTCGTATCAAATTAAGCATGAAAGATATTGAAGAAACAGCTGCTGAGTAATTGGTAGCTGATTAGACATTTCGACGAGCTCAATGAGCGGGTATGTTCCAGTCCCTGAGCCCCGTCGAAGGGTCTTTCTAAATGGTATGTACAAAAAAAGGAGGCTCTTAGCCTCCTTTTTTTGTACAAAAGTAAAGGAAAATACAGTGTCGATTGAAACGCAAAATTTTGATGAGCTAGCCAAAGACTTAGATGGGTTTCTAAAAGAGCACCTGCCATTAGCACGAGCAGCAGGCGTTGATATTGATCATTATGATGGCAATTGCCTTCAGGTATCGGCGCCATTAGCGCTTAATATAAATGATAAGCTTACCGCCTTTGGTGGCAGTTTATATAACTTGTGCGTCATCGCTGCATGGGGAATGACAGACTTAAAAGCCAAAGAGCTAAACTTCACGGGTGATATTGTTGTCGCTAAAGGCGAAATAACGTATTTAAGGCCGTTGCGTTCTCGATTAGTGGCAAAGGCTTTTTCGCCCGATAAAACCATGATAGAGAAAGCAATACACTCATACCAAATGAAAGGTAAAGCAGTATTTACAATTTCTGCACAAATACTGGATGAACAGAAGCAAGTCTGTGTCGAGTTTCAGGGAAAATATGCGGTATTAGCCTCTAGCTAGGTTTGTGGTTTTCCTTTATTACTGTGTAGATTGCATCGCATAATTTGTCTAATTCTGAGTCTGTCATGATAAAGGGTGGCATCACGTAGACTAGTTTTCCAAAGGGGCGTATCCAAACTCCCTGATCAACAAAGCACTGTTGAATGACGGTCATATCGACCGCTTCTTTTAGTTCAACAACGCCAATTGCGCCTAATACCCTTACATCTTCAACACTCTCCAATGTGCGACAAATAGCTAGATTTGAGTTTAGTTTTTCTTCAATACGACTTACATTTTCTTTCCAAGGAGAATCCAATAATAGTTGCGTACTGGCTAAGGCTACCGAGCATGCAAGAGGGTTCGCCATAAAGGTTGGGCCATGCATGAAAACACCAGGGCTGCCCTGGCTAATGCCTTGACTCACCTTGTCGGTGGTTAATGTGGCCGCCATCGTCATATAGCCACCCGTTAGTGCTTTGCCCAGGCAAAGAATATCGGGCGTTACCTTGGCATGTTCGCAGGCAAACAATTTTCCGGTTCGACCAAAACCTGTCGCAATTTCATCAAATATAAGTAGAACATTAAACTCATCGGCTAATAGTCTGGCTTGGCTAAGGTAATCGGCAGAATAAAAACGCATCCCCCCTGCGCCTTGTACTATCGGTTCCAGAATAATGGCAGCAACTGATTCGTGGTGTTTTTCTAGAGACTTACGCAGTTCTTGAATATCTTGTTCTTCGCAAGGCTTTCCAAATTTAGATATTGGAGCCGGAACAAAATGCTGTTTCATAAGGGCATCAGCAAACAGGCTATGCATGCCATTTACCGGGTCGCAGACAGACATCGCTGCAAAAGTATCGCCATGGTAGCCTCTTTCTAAAGCAATAAAGCTCTGCTTGTGCATATTGCCTTGGCTTGTCCAGTACTGAATCGCCATCTTCATGGCGACTTCGACCGATATCGAACCAGAATCGGCAAAGAATACAGCTTGTAAATCTTCAGGTGTAATATCAATTAAAAGCTTCGCCAGTTTGATAGCCGGGTCATGCGTTAAACCGCCAAACATGACATGCGACACTTTATCGATTTGGGCTTTAAGGGCGTCATTTAAAATCGGGTGATTATAACCATGAATGACACTCCACCAAGATGCCATGCCATCAATGAGTGTTTTGCCATTCTTTAAGGTCAGCGTGCAGCCTTTGGCAGAGTCGACATGAAATAAGGTCTGTTGTTTTCCAATCGCGCTATATGGATGCCATATGTGCTTGCGGTCGATCTCTAGCGGATTGTTTGACATAAGTTTACTCGTTGATAATGTAATAAATTTAGAGTCTCCGCTCCCTGAGCTCCGTCGAAGGGTCTTGCAAATTAAACTCTGAGTTGCCTTGAACACATTTCGACAAGCTCAATGAGCGAAAAGTATAACTTAAAAATAATGCATTAAGCTAAGGCTAAAAGATTTTGAATAATCTGTTTTTGATATCTCTGCATGACTCAGATATTGACCATTGAGCCTAAGTTGCCAATGCTTGGCTAAACTTTTAGAAAAGCCTAGTTCAATACTGCGTGCTTTGTAGTCTGCACCGCTAATATCAAAATTTTGCTTGAGCTCGAGATTGATACTCCAACTTTCGTGTTGACTCAGCCAGCCTATTTTTGGTCCCATTGAAAAATGATGGCCTTTAGCAATATCATCATCGACATTAAGGTCAAAAAAGGTCAAACCGTAAAATTGCTGTTTTCCAAACAGGTAACTACCTCCCCAGCCGGCACTTAAAAAAGCCGCAAGTTCTTCGGGTTGTGCATCAGGGCGTTTTAAACCAGTAGATACTTCCCATGACAAGGGGGTGACAAAGTCATTTCTAGGGCTGTAAGAGGCTATATCAATGAGTTTTAATTCCTCAAGCCGGGTGCTGTCTTTGCCATTTTTAAGCTCTGTGTGGCGAATTTTTGCATGAAACATTTCTAACTGAGCACCTTGCAAGTAACCAGGCAGGTTATCCAACCTGTCGTGATAGGCCATGCGCATCCCGACTTGAGTAAAGTTTTGCTCATTCTCTTGCCCCAAAGAAACTTCTAATCGCTTTGAGTTGTGGCCTTCATCATCACGATATTTTGGTGTCGGGTAGTCTGAAAAAACCTTGGTGTCATTAATTTTGCTGCGTGCAGATAGAATTGAAATGGCTCTCTTAGCTTGCTTTTTTTGATCCTGTTTTTTTCTAACCGATAAATAGCGGCTGTATTGATAAGCGAGCTCTAATGTTTTTGCTTGCTCGGTATTACTTAGGCTACTCGCTAGCGGTTCTATCTCTACATCGCTTTCAACCAGCATTTTGGCCGTCTTTTTTATGGTGTCGGAAGATTGGTTCAACATATGAGACATCAGGCTCATGGTCGAGGGCCTGAAATGCGCTTTCGATATTAACCCTGCTTTTCTGGCTTCTCTAACGGTATCCGCAGGAATGGCGCTAACTAAAAACTGCTTTGATAAATTAAATCGTTCGCTGGCTGCATCGAGAAGTGTTAACAGGTGATATGAGCAATTCTCATTAAAAAAATAATAATCAAAGTGTGTGTTTTGAATTTCCCAAGTGTGTCTGATGAATTGTTCAACCTCTGCTTCTGTCAAATTTAACTCGTACTCCCAAACATCTCTGGCTTCCAGAAAGCTATATTCAGTGACTTTTTGGTAGTAAGGTAATACGCTAAAAACGCCGGGGTAACCGCCACTTAAGCCTTTGTAGCTGAATACCAGTTCATTATCATCGGGGTCAGCGTTGGCTGCGTAATTTATACTGTAATCGAGTAGTGGGTTGCTGCCAGTTTTTCGGTTAATACGAATAAAAGTATGGCCATACATAGAAGAAGGGCTGTTCAGGTAGGCTGCTGGAAAAGCTAATGTCAGGCTTTTAGCATCTATTTTATTAAACCAGTCTTTATACTTTGAGCAATTATCGGCATTCTTCGAACCTAAAAATCCTTTTGTTTGTAACCAGTGCAAGCGTGCGGGAAAGCGACAAATAGCTGAATTCGGTGAATAGTCGCTGTGTGTTAGAGCATTAAATGTGGCTTTTAGCTCTGCTTTCGGGTCTTTTTTGCCAGTCATAGCAAAAAAAAATGCCGAGTCGTCTGCCTGGCTTTCAAATACACTAAATAGACCGATTTTATGATAGTGCAATAAATCTAACCACTCTCTATCTGATGCTAGCTCTTCTAAGTGTTGATGTTGGTTTTCCATGGCGAGTTTTTGTTTGTTAGGCTTTGCTGAAAGCGTTATAGATAGCAAAGTCAATAGGATCAGAGCTGTGATATGAGATGGCTTATTCATATATTTTTCAATTAGTTATATTAAGGGCCTAAACGTAATCAAGGGGGCAAATTGCCCCCTTGATTTGGTAGTGCTTAAGCTTGCAGAATTATGCTTGATTAAGATACTTAGCTAAAATAATGTCTTGTTTCATGATACTAATGAGTGCGTCGTAAGCTTGACCAGACGTTACTTCTTCAGAACTGAAAATCTGATCGAAGTTAGCTTTTAATGCTGTATTAAACGTTGCGGTATCTGCCGCATCAACGCCGATCAATTCAGATAGCGCTGCTAAGGTTTCACCTTGGCCTGTTGCTGTCTCAGCAGCCAGTTGTTCCATGTTGTTGTCTAGAAACAAATCAACACCTGCTGCTAAAGGGCCACCCGCATCTTCACAGCCCAAAGTGCCTGAAGTCATACCGAAAGTTTGGTTGCCTGATGTGCCGTTTGTAGATGCAGCTAGAACATGCTCGTGCCATTCATCTGCATTTCTAAAAATCACTTCTGTACCTATACCACAACCTGCTGGGCCATGTCCGCCTGCTGCTGTTGCAGTCATAGTCATAAATGGAGCCGAAACGATAAATGCACTCAGTAGTAATTTTTTCATAGGAATTCCTTGAATTGTTATTGGTTATTGAGTTGATGCGGTAATCGCCCTTAGATTATAGCGACCGATCTTTTAAAAAAGCAAAAAAGGTTCTTCTTACGTTTTTCCCACATATCACTTTAGTATAGAGTTGCAGTGTAGAGCAAAAAATTAAACATTTTATATATGATTCGCTAAACCTAAACGCGCATACACTCACTTCTACCTTGTTTTATGTCGTGTTTTAGCAGATAAAAGGGCTTTTTGCTGGATATTCGGGTAAGATTTCGCAACTTTTTTGTTAGCTTATTTTGTTATACGGAACCTTCTTATGGCTAAAAAACATACTCAAAGACCATTATGGCATCCTGCTTTAATCTTTTCTTGGTTTGTGGTTTTTATTCTTTATTGTTTTTCGTTATTACCCATGCCTAAAAAGCAAGGTGTGGGCAAACGCTTAGGTGGCTTTTTTTATAGGAAACTTCCCAAACGCGCCAAAATTGCTCGTCAGAATGTTCAGCTTTGTTTTCCAGAATTAAATGAAGCTGAGCAGGATGCGATGGTTGAAAATACCTTTATTGCCTGTACACAAGGGGTAATGGAAACCACGCATGCCTGGTGGAGGGATGTTCAACCATATGTCGATAACTTAATAATCACCGGTGAAGAGCATTTTATAGAAGCAAAAAAACGTCCGGGTGGTTTGTTGTTAATTGGGGGACATTTCAGTATTTTTGATTTGGCTTTACCGTTCTTTGCTTCAAAGTTAGATAAACCCGGTTATATGTATCGCCCAAATGATAACCCAGTGATTGATAGAACAATCGAAAAGGGTAGAAGGCGTCATTATGGTATTCAGGCCTTTGATAAGAAACGTTTAAAAGATATGTTGGCGTTTATTCAAGAGGGTGGCCAGGTCTGGTATGCAGTGGATCAGGACTTCGGTAAACGATGTGATGTGTTTGCACCTTTCTTCGGAGTGCAAGCAGCTTGTGTCTCTGCACCAAGCTGGATTGCCAGAGAGTCAGGGGCAACGGTTATGGTTGTGAGCCAATTCAGGCATCCAAATGGTCAATACGAAATCGCTTTCTCGCCTATCTTAGAGGGCTTTGGTGAAGACGATCAAGCCGATGCGATTGTTTGGAATGCGTATCTTGAGGAGGCTGTCCGCAAACATCCAGATCAGTACTTATGGTTGCATAAACGCTTTAAAACACGTATTGAAGGTGAAGATGAAGTTTATCGCTAATCGGGTGCCTTAACGGCCAATATTATAGCCATATTGGCACAACTACGTGTTCTTTAAGCAAAGAAATCTACCCATTGTTTGTTACTTGTCGCTATTTGGAAATAAGTATTAATTTACATTTCTGGGTAGGCTTTTGATGTAAGTCAATTTATCCCTCGCGTTGCCTAGATACGCATATCTATCAGTATATGATAAAGCCTTAGTTTAATAGTTCCGTTCACATCAATTAGATTGAATAATGCTATGGAAGTAGGCTTATTTTGAAGAAAGCTCAATTGTTTTATCAATTAGCAAATAATATCTTTCAGAAGACATCATTGCTTCTGTTGATAGCATTTTTCTCGTTATCCCTCTTGTCATTGTCAGCTTTGTCAGGTGGTTTGATTATCAGCCCGCCTAAAGCTGCAATGCCTTTTATTGAATCTTCCTTTCCGACTGCTGATCGCGTAACAGATAAAATCGGCGAACCATTGATTCGCATGGTTTATCAGGGTGAGACCCTACTTGGTTATGCGTTTGAAACAAATGATGTCGCAAGAATTTCTGCCTACTCAGGCGAGCCTGTTAATAGCCTCGTTAGTATGGATACGAAGGGAACTATTATCAGTGCTAATGTACTTGAACATCATGAACCGATTCTATTGGTCGGCATTCCTGAACAGACACTTTATGATTTTACCGACCAATACCAAAAGATTCAGGTGGGGTCTCAGGTAAAAGTGGGGGCAGGTCATCAACCGGACGTCACCTACTTAGATGGTGTGTCAGGTGCAACAGTGACTGTAATGGTTGTCAATATGGGGATTATGCGTGCCGCCACCAAGGTTGCAATCGCCCATGGCATTATTGAAGCCAATGAGCGAGCGTCGATGCCTCACGCTAAAGTGAATAAAACTGCATTTGAAACTGCTAGTTGGTTAGATTTAACGGGAAGTGGTGCCATCCGGCGGCTCAAATTGACCAATGCCGATGTCGATGAGGCCTTTGTTGGAAGCGATGCTGAAAATCAAGCATCAACAACCATCGAAGAAAAAGCAGAAATATTTACCGATATTTATTACACCTTATTAGATGTACCGACCATCGGTAAAAACTTGCTGGGTGAGAGCGAATACACGTGGATGATGGATCAGCTTAAACCCGGTGAGCATGTGATTGGCATAATGGGTAATGGTTATTCATTCAAAGGTTCAGGCTATGTTCGCGGTGGTATTTTTGATCGTGTCATCATGCACCAAGGTGATTTTGAATTTAGCTTTCGAGATGTAGATCAATATCGAATTAATGACATATTTGCTGAAAATTCACCACGCTTTAGTGAAATGTCATTATTTATTGTCAGAGAAGACTACCAATTTAATCCTGGCCAAGGATGGCAGTTGGAGCTTTTGGTACGACGACAAACCGGTCCAGTGGAGGGTGTATTTACCAGCTTTAAAGCGGATTATGAGCCCTTAGAAAAATATTTAATCTTGCCTCCACCTTCTGTTGAAGTGGTCGAGTTGGCCTTGTGGGAGCAAATCTGGCAAGAAAGGCGTGTTGAAACAGCCATTGTCATTGCCAGTATTTTGCTTCTGACCGTGGTCTTATTTTTACAAGACTGGCTGGTACAGTTTCCTGTCTTTATGCATCGCTTTCGAGTGGCCTTCTTGATCTTTACAGTTATTTTTATTGGTTGGGTTTGTAAGGGGCAGCTATCGGTCGTCAATGTGCTGACTTTTGTGCAGTCATTGATGAAAGAGTTTAATTGGGAAATATTTCTCTTAGATCCGGTTATCTTCGTACTTTGGTGTTTTGTCGCAGTGGCTATGTTGCTCTGGGGTAGAGGTGTTTACTGTGGCTGGTTATGCCCATTTGGCGCCTTACAGGAGATTCTTGGCGAAATTTCCATGAAACTGAAAATCCCTCAGCTCACCATTCCTCATGTTGTGCATGAACGCCTTTGGGCAATTAAATATCTAATTTTATTAGCACTGTTTGGTTTGTCTTTGGAGTCGCTTGCTGTCGCGGAACATTATGCCGAGGTAGAGCCTTTCAAAACCACCTTCTTGCTCCGCTTCGATCGTGACTGGCCTTTTATTCTGTATGCTCTGGGTTTGCTCCTCGCTTCATTATTCAATAGAAAAATGTATTGCCGGTATATTTGTCCTCTAGGTGCGGCCATTGCGATTCCTTCTGCTGCACGCTTGTTTGATTGGTTGAAGCGTCGTAAAGAATGTGGAAAACCCTGCCAGGTTTGTGCAAAAGAGTGTGAAATAGGCGCGATCATGCCAACGGGTGAAATTAATATGCGTGAGTGTCATTACTGTCTGGATTGCCAGATGACCTACCACGATAAAGTGAAGTGCCCACCGTTGGCTAAAAAATACAGAGTACACACTAAGGCGGCTCCCGTATCTTCAGAAAGGATTATAGCCAAAGGATGAGCGGATTTTAAAGACAGTAAACAACCAGTGAATAGTGAGGCCATTTAATGGGTGAAAGTTCAATCAGTAAAAAACCAAAACCAGAGCCCTAAAGGCTCAACATAAGTAACTATTATTCATACGCCATTTAGGAGAATGTCATGAGTGATGACCAAATCCATCAAGATGAAAAACAGCAAGAACCCACTGGAAAAAAGGGGATGAGTCGACGAAGTTTTCTTGGTACAACAACCTTGGCAGGCACCGCAGGTGTGCTTGCGACAACCATGTCAGCTAGTATGTTTTCTGAGCTTGCCCGCTCAAAGACGGCAGAAAAAATGGCGCTGGATACTCATGTGGCGCCAGGAGAGCTGGATGAGTACTACGGCTTTTGGAGTGGTGGTCATTCAGGTGAGGTTCGTATTTTAGGCTTACCTTCCATGCGCGAATTAATGCGAATTCCAGTATTCAATCATGAAAGCGCAACAGGTTGGGGGCAAACCAACGAAAGTAAGCGTGTAATGGGCGAGTCTGCAAAATACTTTAATGGTGATGCGCATCACCCGCACATGAGTATGCAAGATGGTCGTTATGACGGTAAATATGTCTTTATCAATGATAAAGCCAATACCCGTGTAGCACGTATTCGTTGCGACATCATGAAAACAGATAAGATGATCACCTTGCCAAATGTGCAGGCGATCCACGGTTTACGTGTGCAAAAAGTACCGTATACCAAATATGTTTTTTGCAACAGTGAATATGAAATTCCCTTACCAAATGATGGTCGTGACTTAAACGATCCGAACAAATACTTCTCGATGTTCAGTGTGATTGATGCCGAGAAAATGGAAGTGGCTTTTCAGGTCATTGTCGATGGTAATTTAGATAATACCGATGCAGATTATGACGGCCGTTTTGCCGCATCAACCTGTTATAACTCAGAAAATGGTACAACCTTAGGCGAAATGATTTCGGCTGAACGTGACCACGTTGTGGTATTTGATATTCCTGCATTAGAGAAAGCTGTTGCAGCCGGTGATTTCAAAACAATTGGTGACGCTAAAGTGCCAGTGGTGAATGGCCGTAAAGGTTCCAAATATACCCGTTATATTCCTGTGCCAAAGAGCCCGCATGGTTTAAATACATCGGCAGATGGTGAGTACTTTTGTGCAAATGGTAAGTTGTCGCCAACGGTATCCGTCATTTCGATTAAAAAATTACCCGACTTATTTAAGGATAAAATCAAGCCGCGAGATACCATTGTCGCAGAACCTGAATTAGGTTTAGGGCCTTTGCATACTGCATTTGATGGCCGTGGTAATGCTTACACAACGGTTTTCATTGATAGCCAAGTGGTTAAGTGGAATGTAAAAGATGCGATCAAGGCGTATCAAGGTGAGAAGATAAATTATATTCGCCAGAAGCTGGATGTGCATTATCAACCAGGTCACTTGCATACCACGATGGGTGAAACCCGTGATGCAGATGGGAAATATCTGGTTTGTTTATGTAAATTCTCAAAAGACCGCTTCTTGCCTACTGGCCCGCTGCGCCCTGAAAATGATCAATTGATCGATATTTCGGGTGATACCATGAAACTCATTCACGACGGCCCGACCTTTGCCGAACCGCATGATTGTATGATGGTGCACAGAAGTAAAGTGAAGCCGTTTAAAGTCTGGAAACGCGACGATCCATTCTTTGCTGATACGGTTGCGATGGCGAAAAAAGATGGCATCACACTGGAGTCAGATAGCAAAGTAATTCGTGAAGGCAATAAAGTGCGCGTTTATATGATATCGGTAGCGCCTAACTTCGGTTTAACTGAATTTACGGTGAAGAAAGGTGACGAAGTGACGGTAATCGTGACTAACCTCGACACGGTAGAAGACGTAACCCATGGGTTTTGTATGATTAATCACGGTGTCAGTATGGAAATTGGCCCTCAGCAAACCTCTTCAATTACCTTCACTGCTGATAAAGTTGGTGTGCAGTGGTTCTATTGCCATTGGTTCTGTCATGCACTGCATATGGAAATGCGTGGTCGAATGCTGGTCGAAGCATAAGCTGATTAGTGACTTTACTGAGTTAGCCTGTCCAGATTGAATATTTGGATAGGTTTTTCTTAAGTCCTGTACTTATTCACTATTTTTTTGTTTATTTTTTATCCTCAACTATGAGCTTAGTCATGAGTTCCGAAGGAACTTTGTTAACTTTTCGTGTAACCTTACGGCCAAAATTTATCTATAGCGGGTCTCATTCAGGTCAGATTGTATGCGAATATATATGCCTAAATTATTTTTGATTCTGATATGAAAATACCACGGTTCATTTTTTACATCCTCTTTACCCCACTATTGTTATGGTCTTGCGTCAGTTTTTCTGAGACGACGATTCGAGTCCATCAAGACCAGAATTTACAGGTCTTGTTTGATCAAGCCGAAGTAAACACAACATTTATCTTGGCGCCAGGTATCTATCGAGGTAATTTCTTACTAAAACAGTCTGTTAGCTTAAAGGGAGAAAAAGGCGCAATACTTGATGCGCAAGGCCAAGATGATGGGCTTAGAGTCAGTGCCAATGACGTTGTTATTGACTCCTTAAGTATTCGTAACTGGGGCGATGACCTTACCGCGATGAATGCGGGAATCTATGTTGAAAAAGGTGCAGACAATGTCAGCATTATCAACAATGATATGCAAGGCGATACTACCGGGATTTGGATAGATAAGAATAAGGGCGCAAAGATCATTAATAACCGTATTCAAGGGAATATCACTATGCGCTCTACCGATAGAGGCAATGGTATTCATCTGTCGAATGCCACGGAAGCCGAGGTAAGAGGTAACGAGGTTTGGCATACGCGTGATGGCATTTACATTATTTCAAGCCAAGACAATATCTTAACGGAAAATTCACTCCATGATCTTCGTTATGGTGTGCATTATATGTACTCTCATAGCAATACAGTCAGTGAAAATGAAACACGGCATACCCGTGCCGGTTATGCCTTAATGCAGTCTCGACGTTTAACCGTCACCGATAATGTATCCTTGGATAGTGAGGATTACGGCATCCTTCTGAATTTTATTACCCAATCCACCTTAGAAAATAACCGCATTGATGGTGTACGACAAAGTGAGGCTAGAAATGTCGATGGCGCCGATGGCAAAGGTTTCTTTATCTATAATTCGCTAGGTAACACGATACGGCATAACGTTGTCGCGAATGCCGAAATCGGCATACATTTAACCGCAGGTTCTGAAGGCAATACGCTTTCGGGTAATAACTTTATTCATAATCAAACCCAAGTAAAATACGTCGCCACACGAACTCAGGAATGGAGTGAAAATGGCCAGGGCAATTATTGGAGCAACTACCTGGGTTGGGATATGAATAATGACAATATCGGTGATAATTATTTTGAGCCAAATGATAGTGTCGACAAGCTTTTTTGGACCTTTCCCCAAGCAAAAATTTTAATGGATAGTCCAGCGGTATGGTTGCTGCGAGCAATTCAACGGCAGTTTCCGGTTTTGAAATCTCCCGGTGTTCGAGATAGCTTTCCCTTAATGAATCCACGTATTAATGAATGAGAAAAACCGATGCTAGCGAATAATATTGAGCAAGTTGTTCAGTTAAGTAATGTCAGCAAGCACTATGGCACACTTAAGGCCTTATCGGGAATCTCCCTCTCCTTGATGCCAGGAGAAGTGTTGGGTTTATTTGGCCATAACGGCGCAGGAAAAAGCACGCTGATGAAATTGATACTGGGGGTTATTTCGCCAAGCTCGGGTGACATACTGACGCTGGGGCACAATCCTCGTTCGATGGGATCACACCACTATCGTCAACAGTTTGGTTACTTACCTGAAAATGTTAGTTTCTATGAGCACTTAACAGGGCGTGAAGTGTTGGTTTATTTTGCAAAATTGAAAGGGCATACCACGCAAGAAGCTGAAAGGTTGTTAGACGAGGTGGGTTTAAAAGATGCTGCTGCAAGAGCCGTCAAGACTTACTCCAAAGGCATGCGCCAACGTTTGGGTTTGGCCCAGGCTTTGTTGGGTAATCCTAAATTGCTCATTCTAGATGAGCCAACAGTTGGCTTAGATCCCGTGGCAACTCATGACTTTTATAACACCGTAGATGGTTTAAAAAGCCAAGGCTGTGCGGTGATTCTATGTTCGCATGTCTTGCCTGGAGTCGAAAAACATATTGACCGTGCGATGATCATGGGCGGTGGTAAGCTACTGGCTTTAGGGGAACTAGAAGGTTTGAGACGAGAAAGCCAGTTGCCTGTTGAAATTAAAATCCATGGCATTACTGTAAACGATTTACCTGAAAGTATTTTGAAACTCTGTTGCGTAGAGGACATTAAAATAACTCAGAAAAATCATGAACATACTTTATGGGTGAA
The DNA here is from genome assembly GCA_963974595.1 of uncultured Oleiphilus sp. Lineage (GTDB taxonomy): Bacteria > Pseudomonadota > Gammaproteobacteria > Pseudomonadales > Oleiphilaceae > PZPK01. The sequence continues at coordinate 45,643 of CAXBDA010000014.1, forward strand.
TGTTGACGATAAAATGACGGTTCTGCGAGCGCTGACAGCTCAGCCAAGTTTACGGGATATTGAAATTAAAGAAGCGTCATTGCAAGCTTTATACAGCCATTACACTCAGGTGGGTTTAAGACAAATACATGGGGAATCGAGCATCAAGGAGCTAAACCATGGATAAGATATGGGTGGTCGCGCTAAAAGAATTTAAAGATGGTTTTCGTAATCGCTGGATGATGGCTATTACCTTAATGTTTGCCATGTGCTCTCTTGGCTTAGCATATTTTGGCTCAGCGGCATCCGGTATTCTGGGCTTCTCATCTTTATCCTCGACTATGGTGAGCCTATCCAGCTTAGCTGTGATACTTATCCCCTTAATCGCTTTAATGATCGCTTATCATGCCTTTGTCGGGGAATATGAACAGGGAACGATGCTGCTCTTACAGACTTATCCTCTGAGTAAAGTACAGCTGATTCTGGGGAAGTTTCTTGGGCAAGGGACGATTCTGGCTATTTCGTCTTTGTTAGGTTTTGGCGTGGCGGCGTGTGCGATTGCCTATAGTAGCGAGCTTCCCGTAACAGAGGTCTTGATTGCATTTTCCTGGTTCATCCTGTCGGCAACCTTATTAGGGTGGGTGTTTATTGCGATCGCATATACTATCAGTTTAAGTGTATCTGAAAAATCACGAGCAGCGGGTCTTGCGCTCGTTATTTGGTTTTTCTTTGTGCTGGTTTTCGATGTATCACTCTTAGCTTTGTTGATAGGCACTAAAGGTGATGTAAGTAGTGACTTGATGACGATTTTACTGATGTTCAATCCGACGGATGTGTTTCGCTTAATTAATTATCAAATTATTCAAACAGGTGAACTAAGTGGTGTACTTCAGGTGATGCAGGACAGTTCAATTAGTTTGCCGAGCTTATTTTTGGTATTAATCGCCTGGGTCATATTACCTTTAGGTTTGTCAGGTTTACTATTTCAACGAAGAGAAGGTTAAGCTATTCATGCATTTATCTAAACTAGCATTTAGTCGCTTTTTGGTTTGTTTGTTAATAAGTTTATTGTTGATCTCATGTGGCAATCCAGAGCCGGATATACATCATCATGGCTCTGCTCATGATCAGCATGGCCATGATCAAACCAGTGCTACTAAGTATGATCACCAAGAAAATGGGTATGATCACCAAGAAAATGGCATCTCTAATATGCACGTTAATAAACCGGATGAGTGTCACCTATGTGGTATGGTGATTCAGCCGTTTGCCGGTCCAAAAGGGCTTTTGGAAGAAAAAAATTCAGGGCAAGTACGTAAATTCTGTTCTACCAATGATCTTTTTTCCTATGCTTTGCAGCCAGAAAACCTGCACACTATTCATAAGATTTATGTCCATGATATGAGTGAGGTTGAATGGTCATCACCGCAAGATTCAAAAATGCTTGATGCGAGCAAGGCTTGGTATGTGGCAGAACATGATTTACAGGGGGCCATGGGGCCAACCATCGCATCTTTCAAAACTGAAATGGCCGCTCAACATTTTCAAAGTGAACATGGTGGGTATTTATTAACTTATGCAGAGATTAATTTGGAATTAATGACGAAGTTAATGCAAATGCCTATGCATCATTAAATCTTGGTGAAACTCAGCGTTTGATTGGTTCTTCGACAAGTTTGAACGTAAAATTCATCGCTCATCAAGCATCTTTCAAGCAAAGCATCGGTTTGAAGGGCGCTTTTTTATTTCTTATTGTTAAACTCTTCCGGTAGCTCCAACAGTGTTGATTGTCTGTCTAGTGTACCGATATCTAATACCGGAGAGGCATCTATATGCTCGGCATCCATCATGAAAGCGACACGCTGCAGACTTGATATGATCATGGTTTTTTCCCATTCCTGAATATCTGCAAAGTGCCTTGCAAATTGATCTTGAAGGGGGACAGGTGCTGTTTTTAGAATTTCATGACCTGTGTCAGTGAGATAAGCATGTACTTTTCGCTTATCTTCTTTTGAACGTTCTCTAAATACTAGTTTACGTTTTTCTAGTCGGTCAATAATAGTGGTTACAGTTGCTTGGCTCAGGCTCATATCTTGAGCAATTTCACCGATGGTGACCTCACCTTTTTCTCGAATGGTATGTAATAGCAAAATTTGCGGAGAAGTGAGACCGGTTGTTTTCGATAAATGCTTTGAATGTAAATCGGTTGCACGGATAACGCGTCTGAGCGCAACTAAAACTTCATCAATATGGTTCAAAAAAGATTCCTCATTAAATGTTACTTACCTTTTTGAGTATACCCTGAATTCATAGGTTAAATATCGAAAAAATACCCAAACCATCTACTGATGAATGACAAACTAATATACACAATTAAAAGTAACGCTCTAATTCAGCAATCACTTCCTCATATTGCATGGGCTTGGTTAAATGGCTATTCATCCCTGCGGCTAAACTTCGGTCTTGATCCTCAGATAGAGCATTGGCTGTCATGGCGACGATGGGCGTGTCACGATACTGTGGATAACCACGAATAATTTTCGTTGCCTCAAAACCATCCATTACCGGCATTTGAATATCCATGATAATTAGATCGTAATCCTTGAGTTGAGCCATTTTGGTTGCCTCGAGTCCATTCTCGGCACATTCAACCAGTAAGCCCGCTTGTTCAAGCAAGCTTTGCGCAATTAAACGATTAATGGCGATATCTTCAACGAGTAAGGTCTTCTTGTTTTTTAAGCGTTCAGAGATATATACCTTAGCGTTGTCATCAGGGTTATTGTCATCCGCAGGTGCATCATGGTGGTGTTCTGTTAGAGGCAAATTTGCTTCGGGTAAATATAAATTAAAACTAAAGCAACTGCCTTTGCCGAGTTCACTTTGTAATTGAATTTCACCTTGCATCAGGTTGATCAGATGCTTACAAATCACCAGCCCTAAACCCGTGCCCCCGTACTTTCTGGAGGTTGATGCATCTGCTTGGGTAAAGGCAGAAAAGAGTTGCTCTTGCTGCTCCTGACTAATGCCAATGCCGGTATCTGAGATTTTTATGTGTACATACGCATCATTTTTATGGCGTTGAACGGCTACAGTCACACTGCCTTGCTCCGTGAATTTAAGGGCATTGCTTAACAGGTTCGACAAGATTTGTGCGCATCTTACGGAATCACCCAACACCCAGGCTGGAAATGTCTCATCAAGGCTAAGCGTTAATTTCAAGGCTTTATTAGCAGCATTGATTTTTGCAATATTTACAACTGAATCGAGCATTTGGCGAAAATCAAACACGCTTTGTTCGATCGTAAATTTACCTGCCTCAATTTTAGAAAAGTCCAAAATATCATTAATGATGTGCAATAAATTATTTGAAGAGTATTTTAGTTTGGTTAAATAGTTACGTTGTTCATCGCTGAGTTCCGTTCGAAGGAGTAATTCGGTTAAACCAATGACGCCATTCATCGGGGTTCTAATTTCGTGACTCATATTCGCTAAAAATAAACTTTTTGCTTTATTGGCGCTATCGGCAGCTTGATTCGCCATCACTAGCTGTTCGTTCATGATTTTTAATTCTTTGGTACGCGCGTTGACTTTATCTTCTAGATTCAAATTTGCTTCTTTGAGTAAATGTTCAGATTTGATCAATTGTCCTTGGGTGGCTTTCAATTCTGAGAGAGCCTGTTGGGAATTGTTTTTGGCAATGGAGGTTTTTTTAATCAAATAAAACAACAATAAAATTAAGAAGGTGAATAGCGCTATTTGTAATAATTCTTGGAAAATAACCTTGTTAAGCGATGCTCGCTGGCTGCCGTAAGAATAATAAACTTCAATATTTCCGATGGTCATCGTTCCTTGTTTTACCGGGGTTCTAATGGTATTCAATGTTTGCAATGATCGTGTTACCGCTGAGGGTGTGGTTATTTGGATTAATTCGCCCGCGGCATTTTTATACTTGCCCATAAATAAGTGACCAAAGTTGCCATAGACTTTGATGGCCACAATAAAATCCTCATTCAATTCCGCATCCAGAATGGCCGAGGCTGTGTCTTGGGTAAAGTGCCGTTCTGTCGACTTTTGATAGATGTTGTAGACCAGGGGCAGGACGCTATGCGCAATTCGCAAGCTGGCACTGGTTACGCGCTCATCAATATTGCTCTGTAATTGTCCTTCAGCTTCATTGATGCGCCAAAAAAACAAACTGAGCATAAGGCACACAACCAGTATGCAGATGAGCGTAAAGACCTTTTTAGATGAAAAATCCAGTTTCATTATTTAATTATCGTACGGGCCGAACAATTCATAATACGCATTGTATTCTTTCTTAAATGCCTGCTTGGATTCTATCAAACGCTTGGTTAATGCATTGGCTGCTTTATATTGATTTAAGATCTCATCTGAGACGTGACGCCAAGTTTCAATATCACTTTCTGACCATTGTTTGATGGAGGTGTTGTTTTGTTTGAATGCTTTTAAGGCTTCAAAATCTTCCACTTTCGCGATCGCTGTGGTGGTCAGTGTGTAGGATTTGATAGCTGTTTCTAAAATGGCTTGCAGATCTTTTGGTAAAGCCTGATAGGCCTTCTGATTGATTAAAAAATCGGCCAGTACCGAAGGCTGCCAGATCGCCGGAACGATAGCATGCGTGGCAATGTCATTGAGCCCTAGGTTCCAGGCACCCGCTACGGTGGTCCACTCGACAGCGTCTAGGGCGTTGCTTTCTAAGGAGGGTTTTATTTCATTCGGTACTAGTGGGATGGCGTAGGCACCGGTAGTAGCAGCCAGCACTTCGCTGGGTAAGCCCGGGCCAATGCGGACTTTCATCGCTTTCATATCGGCAATGCCTAAGATGGGTTTTTTTGATAATAAGCCAAACTCCATGCCGGGCCACCAGGCTGCACGCCAAAGAATACCTTCGGGGTTAGCTAATTCATTGGCAATTTTGGTGCCTTCTCCGGCGATAAAATACATTAGAGAGGCATCAATATTCATAAAATCAAAAGGGCCAGCATTTAACACCGACCAGGCTGGGTGCTGCCCTGACCACCAGTTAGGCCAGCCACTGCCCATTTCAACTTTGCCCGACTTAACTGCATTAAAAATATCTGGGCCGTCGGTAATTTCACCGCCAGGGTGAGGGCGAATAAGAAAGCGCCCAGCACTCATTGTTTTAATATTTTCCGTCATCTTGACTAACTCTTTATAGTCAATGCTGGAGGCCGTCGCTTGGGATTGAAGGTCCCATTTGATGGGCTGCTGTTTCTGCTCACAACCTTGAAGCATTAGAGATAAGGTTATCGTGCTCATGACAGCCATCAGTGTGCGCGGAAAATAGACGAGATGCTGCATTAGTGAGCTACCTGTATGTAGTGAAATGAGTGGCGAGTACAATTTATCTTCTGTGCTAAGAATAGTCCAAAAAAATAAATAGATCTCTCCATAGCTATTTTTAATATGTTTTCACCCTTCGAAAAATAATCTAAAAATAAATAACCCTTTTTACCTTCGCTTTCGTTTATAGCCTTTGAGATTGTTTTAATCCCTTATAACGAAAGGAAAATGCTATGAACATTGAAAGAAAAGTTTACCTAAGTGCATTAATTTTATCCCTTACTGCGTGTGCAGTAGATCATGAGGTGAAAGTCGACCAGCACACTGAAAAAGTGCCTCTTGGCGCACCTCACACTCTGATCACTCAAGAAAAGCAAAAAGTACTTCTCGACGAAAGAGAAGCGCCAGTCTCTGAACGGTTTACTTATGATCAAGTGTCAATCAAACACGCTGCCATTGAACCACAGAAAAAAGTAAAGCAACTCGCGAACAGCTCATATGAATTAGCATCCATGCCTGCGAAAATAGCTTCGAACCATATACCGTATTCAGATATCCCTCCTCAGTTCTATCAAGATAAAGATCGTGAGCAATACGCGTCACTTGCTCAGAGCGCGGTTAAACAAGTGATTTCTGAACCGGTTTCCACGTTTAGTATTGATGTCGATACCGGCAGTTATACCAATATTCGTCGTATGCTGAATCAAGGATATTTGCCGCCTGCTGATGCGGTACGAATTGAGGAGATGATCAACTATTTTGGCTATGCCTACGAGACGCCAACAGATAATGTCACCCCCTTTAGTATTCAAACTGAACTAGCCATGTCTCCTTGGTCTAAGGATCATGCTTTATTACGTATTGGCTTAAAAGGCTATGAACCCATCACTGACAAACGACCAGCGTCTAACTTGGTATTTCTTCTAGATGTGTCGGGCTCCATGAATGCACCCGATAAACTTCCGCTTCTGAAAAAGTCATTGCTGCTTTTGAGCAAACAGCTTACATCTGCCGATAAAGTCGCCATTGTTGTGTATGCCGGTGCGTCTGGCACTGTGCTTGAACCTACTGCGGGCAACCAAACACTATTGATCGAACAGGCTTTGGATAAGCTTTCAGCAGGCGGTTCTACCAATGGCCAGGCAGGGATTGAATTAGCCTATCAATTGGCTAAGCAGCATTATGATTCATCTGGCATTAATCGGGTTATTCTGGCAACGGACGGTGACTTCAATGTTGGTACAAGTAACGTCGATTCATTAAAGACACTAATCGAACAAAAACGAGAAGAAGGCATATCGCTAACTACCTTGGGCTTTGGTACGGGTAACTACAATGATGAATTAATGGAACAACTCGCCGATGTCGGTAACGGTAACTATGCCTATATCGATGGGCTCAATGAAGCTCGAAAGGTCTTGGTGGAAGAGTTAGATTCAACTTTGATGACCATCGCCAAAGACGTGAAAATTCAGGTGGAATTTAACCCGGAAATCGTCAAAGAGTATCGTTTATTGGGTTACGAAAACCGATCACTCGCACGAGAAGACTTTAACAACGATAAAGTCGATGCGGGGGAAATTGGTGCGGGCCATACGGTCACGGCTTTATATGAATTGGTGCTTAAGGGCAGTGAGGGGCAGCGAGTAGATCCTTTACGCTACCAAAACGCGTCTAAGTCTCAATCAAACGCTAGCGATTACATGACCAACGAACTCGCTTTTATCAAGTTCAGGTACAAAGCTGTCAATACGATGAAAAGCAAACTCATATCACGTCCTGTGTTTAAATCCCATCAAATCACCGATTTTGATCAAGCTTCTGAAGACTTCCGTTTTTCAGCAACGGTCGCAGAGTTTGGTGAAGTATTAAGACAGAGTAAATATGTGGAAGGACTAGACTATAAGACGATGATCGAGCATGCTTTAAATGCTAAAGGCGCTGATCCTTTTGGTTATCGAAGCGAATTCATTCAATTGCTTCGACTTGCCTCAAACCTATAAGTACAAGCCAAATCTTATACCCAAAATAGAGACCGAAAAAGACAAAAATATGGACGATTCAAACAATACAGATGAGTCACTGATGTTGGCCTATGCCAAAGGGAATATCACGTCTTTTGAAATCCTGTACCAAAAACATAAGAACGGGCTGTATCGCTATGTCGTGCGGCAGGTTTCCGATTTGGAACTTGCTCACGATTTATATCAAGAGTGTTGGAGTCGAATCATTAAAGCCGCCAATACTTATACTATTGATTCAAAATGGACGACTTGGGCATACCGAATCGCACATAACCTAGTCGTCGATCATTATCGAAGCTTTAAACCGATGGATGCTGAAGTCGATACCGCGTCAGCATCACATACACCTGAGCGTCTGCATGACCAAGAAGTCCTCTCGAAACAACTGAACTATTGCATGGCAAAACTCCCTGCCGTGCAGCGGGAAGTTTTCCTGCTTAGCCAAGAAACCGACCTGACATTGAAAATGATTTCAGATATTGTCGAAGCCTCACATGAAGCCGTAAAAACCCGTTTACGTTATGCTCGAACAGCGCTTCAATACTGCTTAGAGAAATTTGGATTAAGCCCCGAAAATTCATCAACAGATTCAGGAGCGCGCTCATGAAAAATAACGATTCTGATGACGATTTTCTAACTACTTTATATAAACGTTCAGCGACTGAAAAACCATCCGCCGAGCTAGATGACAGCATTTTAGCGCTCGCAAAAGCGAATCATCAGCAAAGGCCTTTCGCCAAAACCATGAACCTTCAACGCATTGTTTCTATTGCGGCAGTGATGACATTCACCGTGTATATTTTCTTTGAGGTCGACAAAGAACCTTCAAAGCACATGATTCAAGAATTGTCTTCACCTCCGTCAACGATGCTTAGATCTTCACCATCAACACTAGCAATAGAATCTTTGGAAAAGACAGACAATGTACAAACAATACAAACACTCAAAATGAAGCAAGCAAAGAAATCAGTTAAACAAGCACCAGCAGAGTTTATGGCTGATGAGGTCGAAGAGCTATCGGCACAAGAAACACGTATCAATGATATTGACAGTGAGTCGGCAGAAAACAAATCTAAGCCTGAATACATGCTAGATAAAATAAGGGAGCTATTAGCATCGGGTAAGGTGGTAGAAGCAAAAATAATGTTTGATGAATTTAAATTAGCATTTCCTGATTACGCCACCCCTGACAGTATTAGGGATGAATTTAAGTAATCAATGGT
>CAXBDA010000015.1:0-53255 GCA_963974595.1 uncultured Oleiphilus sp.
GTTGAGGTTGAGGTTGAAAACAGTATTGAGGTTGAAAACAGTGTTGAAATTGAAGAACAGTATTGGAGCTGAAATATGTTAGAACAGGTTAAAGCTTATTTATTGGCCTTACAGGATGAAATTTGTGCGGGTTTAGAGGCGCAAGATGGACAAGCCAAGTTTCAAGAAGACTCATGGGATAGGCCTCAAGGTGGTGGCGGGCGCACTCGGGTGATCACCAATGGTGCCGTCTTTGAAAAAGGCGGTGTTAACTTTTCCCATGTCCATGGCGATCAGTTACCCGCTTCTGCTACTCATGCTCGTCCAGAGCTGGCAGGGCGAAGTTTCCAGGCGATGGGTGTGTCGTTAGTGATGCACCCTGAAAACCCCTATGTCCCGACGTCTCATGCGAATGTTCGGTTCTTTATGGCAGAAAAAGAAGGTGAAGAGCCTATTTGGTGGTTTGGTGGAGGTTATGATTTAACACCGTATTATGGTTTTAAAGACGATTGTCGGCATTGGCATCAAATTGCTGCTCAAGCTTGCGCGCCTTTTGGCGATAAGGTGTATAAGGATTATAAAACCTGGTGTGATGAATATTTCTTTTTAAAGCACAGAAATGAAGCGCGTGGTGTCGGTGGTTTATTTTTTGATGACTTGAATCACTGGGGTTTTGAAAAATCATTTGAATTTATGCAAGCGGTTGGAAATAGCTATTTACCGGCATATGCACCGATAGTTGAGCAACGTAAAGCATTTGATTATGGGGATAGAGAGCGCCAATTCCAGTTATACCGGCGAGGACGTTATGTTGAATTTAACCTGGTATTTGATAGGGGCACCTTATTTGGTCTTCAGTCTGGAGGTAGGACAGAGTCAATTTTAATGTCTTTACCACCGCTGGTGAAATGGGAATATAATTATCAAGCAGAAGCTGGCTCACCAGAAGCAGAATTAACCGAGGTTTTTCTGCCACACCAAGATTGGATCAAAGGCGAATAATCAAGGATATTTATGGATCAATATGCAGTCATTGGGAATCCTGTTTCTCATAGTAAATCTCCGCTTATTCACCGTTTATTTGCGGAGCACACAGGGCAAAAGCTTGAATACAAAAAGCTTGAGTCACCTCTTGATGGCTTTGCTTTATCTGTTAGACAGTTTTTTGAGCATCAAGGAAAGGGGCTTAATGTGACCGTACCCTTTAAAGAAGAGGCCTGGTCGCTGTGTCAGCAGCTTAGTGATAGGGCCCGTTTAGCGGGGGCAGTGAATACCTTGTATTGTGATGAGAATGGGCATCTTTGTGGTGAGAATACCGATGGAATAGGGCTGGTAAGTGATTTAAAAAATAATGGCGTCCACCTTAAAGGGAAAAAAATATTAATAATTGGTGCAGGTGGGGCGGTAAGAGGCGTTTTACAGCCTATACTTAACGAAAAGCCAGCATTGTTGGTGATTACAAACCGGACGCTGTCAAAAGCAGAGGCTTTAGTTGACGCCTTTTTAGATTACAGTTCAGATTACAGCGTAATAACATCGCAAGGCTATGATCAATTAAATGAAGCATTTGATATCGTAATTAATGGCACCTCGGCAAGTTTAAGTGGTGAATTGCCGAATATTTCGGACGCTATATTTTCATCGGATACCGATGTTTATGACATGATGTATTCGAAGGAAGATACTGTTTTTAATGTTTGGGCAAAAAGCTGTAAGGTGAATGCTGTCTATGATGGGCTGGGAATGCTCGTAGAACAGGCGGCAGAAGCGTTTCAGATTTGGCGGGGTATTCGCCCAGAGACCCAGGAAGTGATTCAATTATTGCGGGATGCATAGCTCGGAACATGTTCGAATAACTTATTAACACCCCTGATCTTTAGCTGATCAGGCATCAAGGTTTGGCAGATTATGGATTTAGCGACCCTCATAGGTCTAATACTCGGAATCTTCATTGTATTGGGCGCAATATTAATAGAATCCAATATTTTGGACTTCGTTAATATACCTGGATTAGCGATTGTTCTTGTGGGTACGTTGGCTGTCACGATCATCAAATATCGACTCACTTCGGTTGCTGAGTCTTTCAAGCTTGCTTTTGTGACGGTTTTTCTTGAGCGTACAGAAAACCCGATCATGCTGATCCAAAAAGTAAGAGAGCTCTCTGGAATTGTTAGAAAAGAGGGGATTCTGGGGTTAGAGAATGTCGAAATAGAAGACGCCTTTCTCGCCAAGGGGGTCGCTTTGAGTATTGATGGTCATCCGACTGAGTTTATAGAAGAACTTTTAATTCAGGAGTTAGAGCAGTCAATTGAGCGTTATGGTGTCGCTGAAAAAGTCTTCAGAGGGGTTGCAGAAACAGCGCCAGGTCTGGGAATGCTGGGTACGCTCGTTGGCCTTGTTCAAATGCTGAATAATATGGATGATCCCAGCTCCGTTGGGCCAGCCATGGCTGTTGCCTTATTGACAACATTTTATGGTGCGTTTATCGCACAAATGATCGCGATACCTTTGGCAGATAAGCTGAACCTGAAAGCCATGGACGAACATCGTAATATGTCTTTAGTGATTACCAGTGTTCAGAATATTCTGAAAGGACAGAATCCTAGAGTGATTACCGAAGTGTTATCTACTTATTTGCCGCCAAGACAACGAGATATTGTAAAGGCTGAAGAGTAACCATGAGAGCAATTCCAAAGCCAAAACCCAAAGAAGATAATGGTACCGGATGGATCGTTACCTTTGCGGACTTAATGTCTTTGCTGCTCACTTTCTTTATTTTGCTGTTAAGTTTCTCAAAAATGGATTTGGAAAAATATCAGGTGATGGCCGTTGCGCTAACGTCATCGTTCGGTGCTTCTGCGCTAACCGGCCAGAACAAAGCAGGTGGCAATATTATTTTTGCCGATAAGCCTGTTGTGCCGCCACCTCCTGAAAAGAAAGAGAAACAATCCGAACTTGAAAAAGAGTTTGAAGATTTTGGTGAGTCAGACATTGAGCTGCTCGAAGAGCCCAAAGAAGAACCCGAAAAGCCAGCTCAGATTGACCCTAGTATCGATAAACTCACTGAAAGTCTTGTTGATGCTTTGGCGTCAGAAATTCTTTCAAATGCTTTATCTGTTAGTTATGACGCCGATAAAGTGGTTGTTCGTTTTTCAGAAGCCAAATCATTTTCTTCTGGTAGTGAAGAGTTAAAAGATGACATGTTACCGATTGTTGAAAAGATTGAAACTGTGTTGGCTGAATGTGAAGGTGATATCATTGTGTCAGGTTATACGGATAACCTGCCCGTGAATTCGAGGCGCTTTCGATCAAATTGGGACTTGTCAGCCGCCAGAGCCGTGAGTGTTGTTCATCAGCTTATCTTTAATAATAAAATTGATCCGAATCGGGTGATGGCGGCCGGCAGAGCAGAAACAAACCCATTAACGGATAATGATACCGCAGAAGGTCGAGCTAAAAATCGCCGTGTAGAGATTAATATTTTTGACCCAAAATGCCAACAAACCGATTGGGAATTTTAATCTGTCTTTCACCGCAGAGTATTGATCTATATAATAGCTTTTTTTTAATAAGGTAATGTATCGTGAGTGGACCAAGTCAACCTAAAGTCGAAGACGAACAGTGGAGTGATGAGCGTATTCGAGGCTTTCTTTCTTTAAAGCCTCAAGATGATACGCCAAGTGATTATCATATCTTGCTGCAAGCCTATCATCATATGACTACTGATTTTTTTGAACGTTTTATTACTATGTTTGTTCAGTCTGGCCATGATTTGAATGTTAAATCTCTTGATGGAGAGACTATTTTATCACGTATCGCAGGCCACGCTAGTTCATCGGAATATGCAGGTATCTTGAAAAAAAATGGCGCTAACTAGTTTAATAATAACGTTATTTTTAGTCCAATATCCTAAGTGCAGCATGTTGAAATGAGCTCTCTAAATTATGAGCTAAAGTGTCTGGATGATCCTCGTTCAGGCACACTAGGTGAACTCCCTGATAATTACCCCAGGTAATCATGAATAAGCCTTCTCAAACTCCGGCCTCGAAAGAGAGTGCTGATCGTATATATCGCTTTGGCGGTATCGCCAGACTTTATGGTATTCCTGCTCTAGACGTGTTTGGCAAGAGTCATGTTGCCGTGATTGGTATTGGCGGGGTAGGGTCTTGGGCGGCTGAAGCCTTGGCACGCTCGGGTATTGGTGAGATTACGCTGTTTGATTTAGATGATATTTGCGTGTCGAATGTGAATCGACAAATTCATGCTTTAAATTCAAGTGTTGGCCAGATGAAAACGCAAGCGATGGCTGCAAGGTTAAAAGATATTAATCCTCAATTGCAGGTCAATGCTGTACATGCCTTTATTACACCTAAAAACCTTGATAAGTATGTAAGTGCTAACTTTGATTATATTTTTGATGCGACCGATAGTGTATCGGCTAAAACAGCGCTAATTGCTTACTGTTCTCGAAATAAAATTAAACTGATATGTTCTGGTGGTGCTGGAGGTCAGATTGATCCAACGCTGATCCAGATTGCTGATCTGAATAAGACAATCCAAGATCCATTGCTCGCCAAAGTTAGAAATAATTTAAGGCGTTTACATGGGTTTTCGAGAAATCCTAAACGTAAATATCGTATCGACTGTGTGTTTTCGACGGAGCAATTGCGTTATCAACAAAATGACGGCTCGGTATGTTTTGGGCGTCCTGCTGGCTCTGGCCCAGTGAAGCTTGATTGCGCTTCTGGCTTTGGTTCTATTACGCATCTAACGGGAACGTTTGCATTTGTAGGTGTTTCTCAAATACTAAAGAAGCTCGCATTATTAGCAGAATGATCTTTACTTGGTAGGTGTCCTGGGTATTTCAGCTTTTACCCTACCCAAAATCATTTAATTGGATAACCAGTCATTTATGGTTGAATTACAGCTTATTTCCCTTGCGGGTATCGGTGTCATTTCTTTGGTATGCCAGTGGGTTGCATGGCGCCTGAGATTACCTGCTATTTTATTCTTATTAATCGGTGGCATTATTGTCGGTCCTTGGTTGGGTTTACTCAATCCTGATGAGCTGTTTGGTGACCTGCTGTTTCCTATCGTATCGCTTGCTGTTGCCGTTATTCTTTTTGAGGGGAGTTTGACCTTAAAATTTAATGAGCTAAAAGAGCACGGTAAAATGGTGCGCAATCTTTTAATTTCTGGTGTGCTGGTAACATGGTTGATTGGTACATTAGCAAGCCGCTTCCTGGTGGATATTTCTTGGGCTGTGGCCACCTTATTTGGTGCGATTGTTGTGGTAAGTGGGCCGACAGTGATTATGCCTTTGTTAAGAGCTGTTAAACCAAATGGCCGCATACGAAATATCTTGAAATGGGAAGGTATTGTTATCGACCCGATTGGAGCGCTTCTCGCGGTACTTGTGTTCGAGTTTGCCTTATCAAGCCGCTTAGGGCAGGGGCAGGCGGCTGAACATATTTTGATAACCTTTGGCTCCACACTAGTATTGGGTACAGTACTTGGCTGCAGTGCTGGCTATTATCTGGGGGCAGCGCTAAGAAGTCGTTGGCTGCCTCATTTTCTCCAAAATGCGGGTACCTTGACCTTTATGTTAGGCGTTTTTGCATTTTCGAATTTTTTGGTTCATGAGTCTGGTTTGTTGACAGTGACGGTGATGGGGATCTGGCTTGCGAATATGAAAGGCGTGCCTGTAGAAGAAATTCTCGAGTTTAAAGAGTCACTGAGCGTATTGTTAATCTCGGCACTATTTATTTTGTTGGCCGCTCGTATGGACTTATCTATGTTAAGCATGCTTGGCTGGGGGCCTCTTTGGGTTATTTTGATTCTGATGTTTGTTGCACGGCCTCTAGCGGTATGGCTTGCCGCAATGAAGACAGACTTAACCTGGCAGGAAAAAACCTTTCTTGGCTGGATCGCGCCGCGTGGTATTGTGGCGGCTGCTGTGTCAGCACTTTTTGCTTTTAAATTGGAAGAAGCGGGTTATACCGATGCGACTGCATTGGTATCAATGGTGTTTTTGGTCATTATGGTGACGGTTATTGTCCAGAGTGTTACGTCAAAAGCATTAGCTCGTGTCTTGGGCGTGAATGAGCCAGACAGTAATGGCTATCTTTTTATTGGGGCGAACGCTGTTGCAAGAAGTCTTGCTAAGGCCTTAGTGGCGAAAAAGATCAAAGTTATTTTGTCGGACACAAGCTGGGAAAATATCAGAGCAGCTAGGATGGAAAATTTATCCGTTTATTACGGTAACCCGGTGTCTGAGCATGCAGAAAATAATCTGGATTTAACGGGTATTGGTAATATGCTGGCTATTTCTCCTTACAAACAATTGAATACACTTTCTACCTATCATTATTTGGATTTACTTGGTGAGGGTAATGTTTTTGGCTTGCCTGAGGGTGATCAAGATGTCAGGGCGAGTCACCAATCTTCCGAGAAGTATGTTCAGACGCGAAACAAGTTTGATGAGAAAGCTACCTTTGCAAAGCTTGCAAGCCTAATGAGCAAAGGGGCAAGCATAAAAATAACCCAATTATCCCAAGAGTTTTCATTTGAGGACTATCTTAAAAAGCACGGTAATCGCTTAAACCTTTTGTTTGCACTTCAGCCTGATAAACAACTTGTCCCCCTGGGTCAGGATGACAAGGTAATGCCCCAAGAAGGGTGGGAGGTGATTAGCTTGATTCGATCCACGCCAGAGCCTACCGAGTCAGATAAGGGTAGTGCGGTAGAGAGTGCAGTAGAAAAAGCCTAGTTATTGCCATGGTGAGGATGATCAATTCTATTGATTAGCGCTCTAGCAAAGTCTTTTCGAGTGATAATGCCAACCAGCTTTTCTCCATCAAGGACTGGAAGTCTGCGCCTGCCTTTGTAGAAATAGTCGGCACATTTGATAATGTCGTCATCCTGTCTGACTACATCAACATTTTGTATCATATGGTCAGCAACCCTATCACCTACTTGTTGGTAATAACCATCCATTAATGCTTCTTTCAGACAATCTATTTCAGAAATTATTCCTACGAGTTTCCCTTCATTATCAATTACAGGTCCACCTGAATGCCCTTGTTTTACTAGTTTACGTAAAGCAGAAATGATACTTTCTTCAGGTTTGAATGTGATAACTTTATTACTCATGTAGTCTTTAATTTTAACTGAAAGCACGATGTAAACTCCTTGTGAATGTTTTGCAAATCATGGCATGAACTTTTTGTCATGGCTAGTGCATGTCATCAAAAAACTTAGTAGTTGTGTTAAACGGATAGTATTGATTTCTAGTGTCGGTTATTTAAGTTTAAGGGTAGCCCATGATCAATATCTTTCTACCTTTCTCGCTGTATTGAAAAAATTTGTTTTTAATTAAAGTGGGCGCTTGTTCGGGGGTGTATAATTCAAAGCCAATGTTTGAATAGAAAGATTCAAGCCATTCAAAAGGAAAGCACCAGCAAGAACGATTACTTAAGGCAGGCTTTAATTGCTTTAAGAAGTAATGCCCAACGCCTTGTTTCTGAAGCTCCGGTAAAACCACCATGCTTCTTAGGATTAAATAGTCAGCCGTTTTAACTAGGCGTGCAGCCGCAATAATTTTATTGCTCTGTGTCGTGTCTCTTAAAATATACACTTCATCTTTTTTACCTACTTGGTTAAAGTAGCGAGCTGTTTTGTAAAATTTTTTGACGAGAGGGAAGTGAGAAACTCTTATTTGTTCGAAAAGAAAGTCGCTTGTGTCAATCATCGGTTAATGGCCATCTAACCACTTTTTCTTACGTTCTTGGTCGCTTGATTTTGCTTCAACCCAAAGGCTGGCATCTTTCGATATTTCTTTTTTCCAAAAGGGTGCATCTGTTTTCAAGTAATCCATAATGTACTCACATGCGGCAAAGGCGTCTGCTCTATGCGCAGAGCTGATGCCGACAAAAACAATTTGATCCGCTAGATTTAAAGCGCCCACTCTATGAATGACTTTGATGAAATGTATATCCCACTTTTCTTGGGCTTGTTGAATTATTTTATATAAGCACTTTTCTGTCATTCCCGGGTAATGCTCTAAGAACATGCCTTGAATGTCAGGTCTGTCTCCAAACTCTCTGACCAAACCCGTAAAGGTACAAATAGCACCTGTTTGGCTTTGCTCTTTTGAACGCAGTAACTGATGCTCTTTTTCAATAGAGAAATCATCATTTTGGATGGTAACACTAGCCTTTAGGTGTTTCACAAAACTTACCCTCCGGTAACGGGTGGGAAAAATGCGACTTCATCAGCCAGCTTGATCTGTGTAGTCAAATCGGCCACTTCTTGATTTACTGAAATAATTAATTGTGGCTTGCTTAAAGCACTAGACCACGGTTCGCCACGCTCTCTTAAGTTGTCAAGAAGTTGTTGGGTCGAGTTGATGCCTTTCATGTCTGTCCAGCATTCTTGCTCGGTGTTTAGTTTCTCCCTGAGGCTGGCAAAAAATAAGATGTTCATAAAAGGTGCCTTTGTTTAGTTGGTCGTTCTGAAGTGTCAGTTTAGTTATTTAGCTTGAGTAGTGTGTCGAAAGGGATGAAGGGAACTAAGTCGCCTTTTTGGGGTGCAGTGCCTTCCATAATAACCGCAAGACCTTCTGCCCAGCTAGCAGAGCTAAGCATGCCAGAGCTTTGATTTGGATGCAGCTCCAGCATATCATTGTTCCTGATGACACGTAAAAATTCGCGACGCATGCCTGCTTTTTTGATGTCAAAGTTGATAGCTATAGAATAGGGTTTAGCTTGTGTGTTGGTCACCCCTTGTTTATGTAGCAAGAAAGGTCTGGCTAAAATCATAAAAGTGACAAAGACAGCGCCAGGGTTTCCAGGGAGGCCTAAAATGGGGGTGTTATTAATGCGACCTAACATGACTGGCTTGCCAGGTTTTATGGCAACTTTCCAAAAATCAAGGTTTCCCAGTTGGCTAATGGCTGTGTGCACATAGTCTTCTTCACCAACTGATGCGCCGCCTGTTGTGATTACCACATCCGCTTCAGATGCTGCTTTCTCAAGAGCTGAAAGGGTGCTGTCTAATTTATCTGGTACAAGGCCTAGATCTATAATATCGAAATGCAGGCTATTTAAAAAACCACTTAGTAAATAACGATTAGAGTTGTAAATCTGCCCCTCTTTTACGTCGGTACCAGGTTCGACAAGCTCATCACCGGTTGACAGGATAGCCACTTTTAATGGTTTGAATACCTCGATGTTAGCAATGCCGGTTGATGCAATTAAGCCTAATCTTTGCGGTGTCAGTACATCTCCTTTGCTTAGAATGCAGTCGCCGTTTTTAATGTCCTGCCCCTTTGGGCGAATATTTTGGCCTGGCTTTAATTTATCTGAGAGCGAAATATGGGTTTTTGCATCATTTAGTGTGATGTTTTCTTGCATGACAACGCAGTTGGCACCGTCAGGAATATGTGCGCCTGTGAAAATTCTTGCGGTGGTATGCTTTTCGAGTGTCTGCGGTGCTTGTCCTGCGGGAATACGCTGTGAAATTAATATGTTTTGTCCCGAGACGAAATCTTCAATTCTTAACGCGTAGCCATCAACAGCGCTATTATCTGCAGGTGGAACATTAAGTTGTGCGTATAGGTCTTGTGCGATAACACGGTTTAAGGCATCTGAAAGAGCGATGGTTTCAGTTTTAACGTGTTTTGCGCTTGAAAGTGATTCGCTTGCTGCTTGCAATTCTTCGATTGCATCGTCTAAATTTTTTAGGGTTTTTTTAGATGTTTGATCACAACAAAGCTGGTTCATAATGTCTCTCGTCAGTCTCTCGTTAAATAGTGCTTAAGCTATATTTTGGCAGAACGATAAAATAATGATACTCACTTCTCATTGACATTAGTCAATTGGATCAAGACAAAGCAACTCATTGTAGGTATTTTGCTCTCTATTTAGACAGGGGCTTACAAGTTTGTAATAAAAATTAGAATATTTCTGGATATTGTGTATAATCTGTTCTATCTTAAATGGACTTGTGTTTTTAGCAGGTTCAGGCATGTCTGCCTATTAATCCTATAACAACTTCCTTTTTTGCAGTCTTCCACTGTATCTAATCATAAAATATTGAACTATGAATCTTACCGAACTTAAGAAAAAAAGCGTCCCCGAACTTCTAGAAATTGCAGCCGAAATGGGGCTTGATAATCTAGCCCGATCAAGAAAACAAGCCGTTATATTTACTATCTTGAAGCGTCATGCTAAAAGTGGTGAAGATATTTTTGGTGATGGTGTTCTTGAAATACTACAAGATGGCTTCGGTTTTCTTCGCTCTGCTGAAGGCTCCTACTTAGCAGGTCCTGATGATATCTATGTTTCACCTAGCCAAATCAGGCGATTTAACCTAAGAACGGGTGATACTATTGCAGGGAAAATTCGCCCTCCTAAAGAAGGCGAACGATATTTTGCTTTATTGAAAGTGAGCGAAATTAACTTTGATAAGCCTGAAAACTCAAAAAATAAAATTCTATTCGAGAACCTGACACCGTTATTTCCTAACGAACGTTTATTTCTTGAAGCAGGTAATGGTAGTACCGAAGATTTATCTGCACGTATTCTTGATCTGGTTGCGCCAATCGGCAAAGGCCAGCGTGGTTTGGTTGTTTCTCCGCCTAAAGCGGGTAAAACCCTGATGATGCAGAACATTGCCCAGTCGATTGCGCGAAATAATCCAGAATGTCATTTAATGGTTCTTTTAATTGACGAACGCCCTGAAGAAGTGACTGAAATGCAGCGCTCTGTTCGTGGTGAAGTCGTCGCAAGTACCTTTGATGAACCGCCAGCACGTCATGTTCAAGTAGCCGAAATGGTCATCGAAAAATCGAAGCGTTTAGTCGAACACAAAAAAGATGTGGTGATTATTCTTGACTCGATAACACGTTTAGCGAGAGCTTATAACACGATTATCCCCTCGTCAGGCAAGGTACTCACAGGTGGTGTTGATGCGCACGCCTTAGAGCGGCCTAAGCGTTTCTTTGGTGCTGCGCGGAATGTCGAAGAGGGTGGTAGCTTAACCATTATTGCGACAGCCTTGGTTGATACCGGTTCTAAAATGGACGAGGTTATCTACGAGGAATTCAAAGGTACAGGTAACATGGAAGTACATTTGGATCGTCGTTGTGCTGAAAAACGTGTTTATCCTGCGATTAATATTCGTCGTTCTGGTACTCGCCGTGAAGACTTGTTGATGGCCGAAGATGAGCTGCAGCGCGTATGGATTCTAAGAAAACTACTGCACAGCATGGATGATGATTTAGCCTCTCTAGAGTTCTTATTAGATAAATTGAAAGATTCGAAAACAAATGATGATTTCTTCTTATCGATGAAAAAACGCTAAGGGCTAACGATCCCTGATCAAAAAAGCCGGTTTCTTAACCGGCTTTTTGTTAGCTGGAAAATATATCCCTATACTGTATTGAAACAAACCTAACGCTATTTTTTGTCATCAATGAAATTTTCTTAAGAGCTATGTAGATGAAATATAAAGATTTAAGGGACTTTATCGAGCAACTTGAAACCTTGGGTGAGTTAAAACGAATCCCTCAAGAAGTAGACCCTTATCTTGAAATGACAGAAATTTGTGATCGAACGCTGCGAGCGGGTGGTCCAGCCTTACTGTTTGAAAACCCTAAAGGTTTTGATATGCCTGTTTTAGGTAATTTATTCGGGACACCCAAACGGGTCGCTTTAGGTATGGGGCAAACCGATGTTGAAGCCTTAAGAGGTGTGGGTGAGTTATTGGCTTTTCTAAAAGAGCCAGAGCCGCCCAAAGGCTTGCGAGATGCCTGGCAGAAGCTACCGATATTCAAGAAAGTAATGAGTATGGGGCCAAAAGAAATTAGACATCCCGCTTGCCAGGAAATTGTGAGCAATAAGGAAGAGGTGAATTTATATACTTTACCCATTCAAACCTGCTGGCCGGGCGATGCTGGTCCACTGGTTACATGGCCTTTGGTGATTACCCGAGGGCCCGAAAAAACAAGACAAAACTTGGGTATTTATCGCCAGCAGTTAATTGGAAAGAACCGCTTAATTATGCGTTGGTTGTCTCATCGAGGGGGCGCCTTAGATTTTAGAGAGTGGCAGATAGCACATCCGGGCAAACCATTTCCCGTTGCTGTCGCGCTGGGTGCTGATCCTGCGACTATTCTAGGGGCGGTGACACCAGTTCCAGATAATCTATCGGAATATGCGTTTGCCGGTTTGCTGCGAGGCAGTAAAACAGAAGTCGCTAAAGCTAGGTTGAGTGACTTATCTGTTCCGGCAAGTGCTGAAATTGTTTTGGAAGGTTTTATTTATCCGGATGATATGGCCCCAGAAGGGCCTTTTGGTGATCATACGGGATATTATAATGAAGTGGATTCATTTCCTGTGTTTACTGTGGAATGCATCACTCAGCGGAAAAATGCGCTTTATCATTCGACCTATACCGGTCGGCCACCAGATGAGCCTGCTATTCTAGGCTTGGCATTGAATGAGGTGTTCGTGCCTATTCTGCAAAAACAATTTCCTGAAATCCAGGACTTCTATTTGCCGCCAGAAGGTTGCTCATATCGTTTAGCCGTCGTGACCATGAAAAAACAATACCCTGGTCATGCCAAGCGAGTCATGATGGGGGTTTGGTCCTTTTTACGCCAGTTTATGTATACCAAATTTGTGATTGTGCTTGATGATGATGTTAGTGCGCGCAACTGGGAGGATGTTATTTGGGCGATGACCACACGAATGGACCCAGCCAGAGATATTACCTTGGTAGAGAATACCCCCATTGATTATTTAGACTTCGCCTCACCTGTTTCGGGTTTGGGGTCTAAAATGGGCTTGGATGCAACCAATAAATGGCCTGGTGAAACAGATCGTGAATGGGGTCTTCCCATTGAAATGGACTGCTCAGTCAAAGAAAAAGTAGACAGAAAATGGCAGAGTTTAGGTATTTTTGATGATGATTCTGTAAAGTGACCTCTTTTGGGCTCACGCTTGTGCTCGCTGTTTGACATCAAGTATCGTCAGAGGTGTCTCTACACATGCTCATAAATGAAATTGTCTATACGCTTAGCCTCATAAGGAAAGATGACTCAGGTATCAAGCGTTATAAGCTCAACTGTCCAGAGAATGAAACAATTTATTCGGCAGCAAAAAGGCAAGGTTTTCGTTTGCCCGCAAGTTGCTTGAATGGAGCTTGTCATGTATGCCGCGCTAAGCTGTTATCAGGTGCTGTTTTAAGTGGTACATCCAAAAAAATGCTCAAGCAGAAGTTTAAGGCGCAGTCAGTAACTGAAATTATGCTCTGTCAGACATGGCCTAAGGGGCAATGTGAAATTGAAATTAGACATCTATTAGGGCCAGGAGAATTACCCGTGAAGAATGTGAAGTGTCAGGTTTTAACTGTTGAACGATTGAAAGGTCATGTCTATCAGGTGGACTTTCAGTTGCCAGCAGGCAAACAACCTGGTTTTTTTCCGGGTCAATATTTAGCCTTACAGCTGCCAGGAAAAGAAGAGGAGAGCTATTTTTCAATCGCGAGCCGGCCGGGGCTTCGTCAGTTAAGCTTGCATATTCAAGCTGATCCGCACCTGGTTTCTGCGATTGAAGTGATTGCTTATTTGGAGTCTTGTGTTGAGCAGAAACTATCTGCTACTTTGTCATTGCCTTATGGTGAGGCCTGCTTGACGACTATTCCAGATAAACCTTTAATTTTGATCGCTGCGGGAACCGGTTTTGCCCAAATGAAAAGCATTGTTGAATATTTATTTGAATGTCAATTTCGTCAGCCTGTTTCTTTGTACTGGGGCGTTCGCAAAGAAGAAGATATGTATCTTCAGGAGCTTGCACAAACCTGGTCTCAAGATCATGAAAAATTTACATTTGTGCCTTTATTTGCCGATATTGAAAATATTCAAGTAAACGATCATCACAATCAATTAAGTGACGCAGTGTTGGTTAATCAGCATGATTTGTCTGATGCGATGGTGTTTGTGAGCGGTTCTCCTAAACTTGTTTTTTCAGCAATGGATGCGCTTGTGGAAGCGGGGTTACCTGAGAAACAGTTCTTTTCCGATGTTCTCGCTTATGCAAAACGAGAACAATAAACGGTCACTTTTAGATTTACCCAAGCGATTATTTAGGCAGAGGCAGTTTTGGAAGTTCGATAAGCCCGATAAGTTCTTCAAGTAAAGGGCTTAGATTTTCTTGAGGTTTCTTCATTCTAAGTTTAAGTCGACATAGTTCCGCCATACTTTCTTTTGTATGATGCAAACGTTTGCTTGCTTCAAAATATTCTAAGGCTTTTCCCCATAATTCATTTTGAAGCGATAGCCTGCCTAGTGCCAAGAGTAGTGTGGCATTATTAGGGCGTTCTTTTAGCCAGTTTTCTGCATGTAATAATTGTTCTGAAGGGTTTGCACCTGACACGACCCCATATAAAGAGACTAAGTCGGTATGCCAATGTTTATTCAGTGTAATACGCAGTAAGGTTTCACTTTCTGCTGATTGATTTACCTTGATAAGTTGTTCCGCATAAGTGTGTAC
Organism: uncultured Oleiphilus sp.; assembly: GCA_963974595.1. Classification (GTDB taxonomy): domain Bacteria; phylum Pseudomonadota; class Gammaproteobacteria; order Pseudomonadales; family Oleiphilaceae; genus PZPK01. The sequence goes on from CAXBDA010000015.1 coordinate 14,535, forward strand.
CAAAGAAACCTCCGAACAAAGTTTGTCGGGCACTATCTTCCACAGAACTGCAAGCATTTCTGTTGCGTTATCCAGTTGATTTCGATGGCGTATTTCTTCAGTCTTTTGGTTGAAGAGTTTATTCCAGGCAAGTAGCTCAAGCTCCTTTAATTCTGTTTCATCTTCTTTTAGCTCTTTTCTTAATAAGGGAATTAGCTTTATGACTTGTTGCCAATCTTCCAGCCTTAAATACACCACTTTTAATTGACGTAGTACAAAAGGATGGTGGGGTTGTAGTTTTTTTAGTCTTACCAGTGTTGCTAAAGCTGCTTCAAATTGATTTTGTTGGATCTGGATGCGAGTTTGCGCAATCCCTACTGCGAAATCTGATTCTGGGGTGCTTTCATAGGCTTTTTTAAGCAGTATTTCCGCGTCTTTGGTTTGGCCTAGTTCGTTGCTGGCGTGAGCAGCCGCTAAATAATTAATAATAGGGCTGGTATTCTTGCGGGCGGAGCGGGTTAATAGTTTTTTTGCAGTATCCCAATTGCCTTCCAAAAAAGCAATAATGCCTTTTTCTGTGGCTTCTTTTGCCCGTTCTTGCGAGGATTTTCCAAGTAATGTACTGATTTTTTTGCCGAAGTGCGCTGAACCTTTTAATGCTGATATGATTAAAAATAATGCGCTGATAATGGCAATGTTGAGGCCAAGAAAAACCCATAAATTGCTTTCAATTAACCAGTGGCCAAACGAAATCCTGACGTAACCCGGATCTAATTGGATCGCATAAGACAATAGTAATGATATGCCTAGAGCAATGATAATTAGAAAAATAAGTTTTCTCATAAGGCCGGCCCTTTGTTTTCGTTTTCTTTATTAAGTTTGGCGGCCTCGATTTCTGAGTCAGGCGTGCTCAGTTTACTGATTGAATGCTGTCTATAAAAGTTCTCAATTTTCATTTTTGTTAAGCGTAAAGATTTAGAAATGTCGGGAAGTGTTTGATCAATTTTGAAAGAAGATATTTCAGATAATGCGCTTTTAAGTTCGCTTATCTGTTTATTATTTTGAATAAAATAGTGCTCAAGCCAAGACAATGCTTTATTAATGCTCGATTGATAAATAAGTGTATTTTTATCAATTAAAGCTAGACTAGCCTGCTCTAACATTAGGCGTAAATTTTGTTTTAAGTAATAATCCTGCTCTGGCGCAAGTAGTGGCTCAACAGGCTTGTCTAAACGTCTAATTAAAACGGCTTGCTTTAAGTCACCCCAAATGTTTGACCAGATAGCCATAAATTGATTGCTTTGTTCGTTTGTTGTTTTTGTAGTGTCAGTTATTGTCTCTGGTAAATTCTCTCGAAGAAAAGAGCGTTGCTGCAATTTCCCAAGAGAACTGATCATCGCATCAAGCTTCAGATATAAACCTTGATAGTCTAAGTGACTAAGTTGTTGGAGGTTAAGTATTTCAGATGCTAGGGCCTGGCGTATATCGATTAGTCCTGGGTCATTTATTTCAGCAATGATTTTATCTGCGCTTGTCAACATTGCCTCAGCACTGTTGATGTCATGCTCTAGGGTTAATCTTTGGTTTGCCAGATGCATCAAGTATTCTGCTTCGGCTAGTAACCAGTCATTCCGGCTTCTGGCCCCTAGCTCTGATAGCTTTTGAGTCTGGAAATAGCTTTCTTGAGCGAGTGAATTCAGTAGTGTCTGTTGTTTATCGATCAGGTCATTGAGGGAGCTTATTTGTCGTTGGATATTTTGCTGAAAAACGCTTAGTTTTTGTGCATCACCTTGCGAGTTTGCTAGAAGTTTCTGGATTTTCAATGTTTGCAGGTTCTGCTGTTGCCAAAAATAAAAAGCCGATATGCCAAGCAGGATCAGAGTAAGAATGCTTAAGAAGAGTGGGAAACGACTTTTACCCGTTTTAGCTGTAGAAACAGGTTTTTTATCTGCTGGAGGTAAGCTTGTATTTGATTCCGTCACATTAGGTTCCACTTTGGTTGATTAGCGGCTACGTATTCCTTTCTCAGATAGTGTTCACGTTTATATGATCAAGGTATGTAGAAGTGTTATCGCAGTTAATTAAGGTTTTTTTTATGGCTTGTTATGCATTTAATCAGATCAATGGGTTTCAAATTAGCAGGAATTAACACTGATTTAAAGTTATGTTCGTAGGCTATATTAGCAACACGATGACTTGGAACGATGAATGTCTTTGATGATAGATCGATATGACGCTCTGCGCAAAGAGATATTAGGTTTAGAAGCGTTTCACCGCTTAATGCTGCGATATAATCAGAGTGAAAATCAATCAGTGCAGCGTGAATTTGTTCGTTAGAATAATGAGGGCAAATTCGCTGGTATACATCGGCTTCATCTACTTGAGCACCACGTTTGGTGAGTACCTGAGAAATAGTGCCTCGCCCGCCTTTACCTTTCAGAATAAGGGTTTTTTGATCTTTTACTTTTTGTAGCGCTGGAAGCTTTAATAATTCTTCACTGCTTAAGTCTTTTTGTGGTGAGATTAATTTGAGATTTTCAGTGGCTAATACGTTTGCTGTTTTTTGGCCGATGGCAAACCACGTTTGTTGAATGGGGAGCTGTGGCCAATAACTATCGATGAGGTCTAAGCCAATCTTTGCAGCATGCTGGCTGGTGACAATGATATTGTCGTATTGATCTAGCGATAAAATGTGCTGCTTTTCAATATCAGAGATAGCAAGCTTTACTATATCCAGCGTTGGAAATGTATAGCAGGACGCGCCCAAGGCAGAGAGCGCCCTCGAAAGTTCTTGAGCAGATTCTTCCGGGCGGCAAATCAATACGTGGATGCCGCCTAAGATGGCTGTCACCTTTGTCGGTATTGATACTTGAGACATGGCTTATGCGCTCTTACTGTTCAAATACAGCTTCAAGTAAGGGGCCAGCACCTTTTTCAAGTAGCTCTTTTGCAACGGTTATGCCTAGCTGTTCGGCGTTGCCAGTGTTCGCTTGCTGGCATGCTGTGATGACCGTTTTACCATCAAGAGAAGCGACTAAACCATTCAGGGTGAGCGTATCATGATCTAGGGTAGCATAGCCGGCTATTGGTACTTGGCAGCCACCGTGAAGGTACTGGTTCATCGCACGTTCTGCGCGCACACAAAACTCACTTTCCTGATGGCTTAAAGGGGCAAGTAGTGTTTTGATGGCTGCATCTGCGCTTCTACATTCAAGGCCTAGTGCGCCTTGCCCAACCGCAGGCAACGATTGTTTGGCTGTGAGCGTCGATTTTATTCGATCATGGAAACCTAATCTCATCAAGCCGGATGCGGCAAGAATAATGGCATCAAATTCACCCGCGTCAAGTTTGGCAAGCCGTGTGTTGACATTGCCGCGTAGTGACTTGACAGCGAGGTCGGGGCGTTGTGATATCAGTTGACTGTGTCTTCTTAGGCTTGATGTTCCGACAACGGCCCCTTTTGGTAGATCATCAATATTTTGGAAATTATTACTGACAAAGGCATCAAAAGGGTTTTCACGTTCACAAATAACCGCTAATTCTAAACCTTCAGGAAATTCCATTGGCACATCTTTCATAGAGTGAACAGCAATGTCGGCCTGGCCTTGAATGATGGCTGTTTCTAGCTCTTTTACAAATAAACCTTTACCGCCAATTTTAGCTAAGGGTACATCAAGGATTTTATCTCCCTGAGTCGTCATGCCGTTAATGTTGACCGTTAAATTTGGGTAAAGCGCTTCTAAACGCGCTTTGATATATTCACTTTGCCAAAGTGCAAGTGCGCTTTCGCGAGATGCAATGGTGAGCTTTTTGATGACTGATGTTTTGGTTGAATTGGTCTGTGACATAGAGCATAAGGCCTTTTGGGAGATCTCAAGCATGTTGAATGCTTACATTTCGATGCAAAAATAAAAGCCTAAGTATAACGGAACTTAAAGAAAAAATAACATGAAATATATCAGATATATAAAGCAATGAACCAAGGGGATTCGTGCCGCATGGTCAACTTTTATCTGATATAAAATGATTCAAGCAACATGTGAAGCGCTAATTGGAATGGGGATTTATAAGTTAAGTGAGAAGTTAAGGCTGATTTTTTCTTGGTCTAAGCGTAAACGGTAATGTGAGCGTTCGGCTAGGTCATTAAACTGACGGATAACTTTGTTACGTTTATTTTTGCCACCGCTAAAATACATGTCGATATCTAAGCCCAATAAGCGTTTACACGCTGCTTTGACAGCTTGGCTATACGATATTTTAGTCTTGGCTTCGCCTTCCACTAATATGGTGTCTTCATCGTTTTCGCCCCAAGTGCTTATGCTGGGCTGGGAATCAAAATCGTCAGCGTGTACAGTCAGGCTAACACTCCAAAAACATGTTGCTAAAATACAAGAGGATAGTGACGTAAATAATCGCCGTATAGACATACTCACTTCCTCCTCTTGTTGATGATTTTCCATAGAGTAAGCATAAGTGATTTAGGTGTTTTTCTCTGTAACAAATAGTGAGATTTAACGGTAGTTTGGATACTTGAAATCTTATCATGTACCTAATATTACAAATGGGTCAAAAAGGCTTTAATGTCGGCTGTATGGCGTCTACTGACTGATACATGAAGTTCACTGTTCTTGATCTGAACCCGGTAATGACCCTCTTGGTCTTTCAGTAAGCTGCCGATAAATGTTTTATTCACCAGAGTATTTCGATGGACTCTAATGAGTAATTCAGGGTGGCTTTGTTCGAGATCTTTTAATGTCTGATCACTCAAAGTTTCTCCTTTTTTATGGACAACGGTTAAATACTTTTGATCAGATTTAAAGAAATAGATGCTGTCAAAAGGAATGATTTCTTGTCCTTGCCAAGTGTTAGCAACAAAGTTTTTTGGTTCAAGGCTCGATGAAGAGATCATGTGAGCCTCGGCTTGTTTTAGTTGTAGCTGGTTAAGTTTTTGTGAGTTATCTAATGCGCGTAATAGTTCTTCTTGCCTAACAGGTTTTAATAAATAACCGATGGCATTGTATTTGAATGCTGAAACGGCATAGTCATCATAAGCGGTACAAAAAACGATGGCTGGTGCCCGGGGTATTTTGGCTAGATGATGCGCCACAGAGAGTCCGTCACTTCCGGGCATACGAATATCTAATAGAACGATATCCGGGCTGAGTTCAGGAATCTGATTCAGGGCTAAATCCCCATTTTCAGCTTCACCAATTACTTTATAGCCTTCAAATGACTCGATTAAACGTTTAAGTCTTTCGCGTGCCAGTTCTTCATCATCGACAATGAAAATAGAAATAAATGTACTCATGCCTTATTTGCCGCCTTGCTTTGTATAGGGATACGCAGTGTTACAGTAAATACATCATTATAAATGCTGGTTTTCAACACAGCATAATCACCAAAAATGGCTTGTATTCTGCTGCGAATATTATCTAAAGCAATATGATTGCCTCTATGGCTGCTTTCCTGTGATGAATAAGGGTTACTAATCATAATCGATAGCATGTTATTTTTTTCAGCGGTCACTAACGTGATTTTCCCCCCTTCTTTTCGTGGCTGAATGCCATGATAAATCGCATTTTCAAATAAGGGTTGTAAGGTGAGCGGTGGGATTTCAATGGATTTGTTGAGCTGCTCTATTTTCCAGTCTAGCTGCAAACGCTTGCCTAAACGTAATGCTTCAATATTTAAATAACGCTTACATAACTCAATTTCTTCATCTATAGGAATAAGCGTCTGTTGGTTATTCAAGGTGGCTCTAAATAACGAGCATAAATCTAAAACAGCATCTTCTGCCTGTTGAGGGTTGATAGAAATAAGGCTGGCAATGCTGTTCATGCTGTTAAATAAAAAGTGTGGCCTGATTCTGGCTTGGAGCGCTTGAATACGTGCTTTTAGTTCCGATTGTTTTTGTTCTCTCCATTGCGCCTGAAGGTAAAAATAACGTAATAGTATGCAGGCAAGCACCAGGCTAATGATGCACGCCTTAATGGTAAATAATTTTGGGGTTTGGAAAAAATATGGATTCAGTGTTTTGCTGCTCAGCCAGCTGAAAAAAAGTGTAATCAAAAAGTTTGCCAGTAAGAAGTATGCAGCAACAAAGAAAGTACGTTTGTTTTTTAAGTAAGGCCGGCTTAAGCACATAATAGCGGCAAAACTTAATGCGAGGGTATGGCAGAATAAAGATAGGTATCCGAGTGTTTCCCAGTTCAACAGGCTGTCATTGGCGATGGCTAAACATAAAACTATCGACAGTAGCTGGGTCAAAATAAGCAGAAATAAGACCGATTGGACTTTGCATAGGTCAGGTATAAAGAAAACATCTTCTGTTGCTGACGACTCGTGCGTTATAGCTTGTTTGGGTTTAGTTTGGCGAGGCATGGTTTTAACCCGTTTAAGTAAAGGCGCTAGTCTGAGTCATCTTAGCGTTTTTATGAATATTCTGTGTTATCATTTTTGCCAAATTTTTCAGGTCAGCAATTTATTTTTATCATAAATTTTAGTGTAGATGGGTAATTAAGCATGAGCAATGAAAGTCTTGGAACTGATGTCAGCGGTACAGAAAAACCTTGGGGTGGACGCTTCAATGAGCCAACAGATGCATTTGTTGAGCAGTTTACGGCATCGGTTAGCTTTGATCAGCGACTTTACTATCATGATATTCAAGGCTCCATCGCGCATGCAAGTATGCTTGAATCAGTTGGTGTGCTGACTCAAACAGAAAAAATGCAAATCATTGACGGCTTAAAAGAGGTGCAATCTGATATTGAATCAGGCATTTTTGAATGGTCTGTGAAGCTTGAAGATGTTCACATGAACATCGAGGCACGTTTAACCGATAAAATAGGCATTACGGGTAAAAAGCTGCATACGGGGCGTTCACGGAATGACCAGGTGGCGACCGATATTCGTTTATATCTGCGTGATGAAATTGATGTCATTGCAGAAGAGATTTCTCGACTTCAATTGGGTATGGCTAATCTCGCAAAACGAGAAGCGGGCACCATTATGCCAGGTTTTACGCATCTGCAAACCGCTCAGCCTGTTACCTTTGGTCATCATATTCTTGCATGGAATGAAATGCTTCAACGCGATTACGAACGTCTGATAGACTGCCGAAAGCGAGTCAATATCATGCCTTTAGGTGCGGCTGCCTTAGCGGGTACGACGTATCCAATTGATAGAATGATGACAGCAGAATTGTTAGGGTTTGATAGACCTTCAGAAAACTCATTGGACTCGGTCAGTGATCGTGATTTTGCGATTGAATTTTGTGCCTTTGCCAGCTTGTTGATGGTGCATCTTTCACGTTGCTCGGAAGAACTCATTTTATGGACGTCTGCACAATTTGATTTTATTGATTTGCCTGACCGCTTTTGTACAGGTTCGTCGATTATGCCGCAAAAGAAAAATCCGGATGTACCCGAATTAGTGCGAGGTAAAACCGGAAGAGTGACAGGGCATCTTATTTCTTTATTAATGCTGATGAAGGCTCAGCCGCTAGCTTACAATAAAGATAATCAAGAAGATAAAGAACCCTTGTTTGACGTGTTGGATACGCTAAAAGGTTGCCTGAAAGCCTATGCGGATATGATCCCGGCTATTCAAGTGAAAACTGACAATATGCGCGAAGCTGCGTTAAGAGGCTTTTCGACGGCAACAGACTTGGCAGACTATCTGGTGGTTAATGGTTTACCCTTCAGGGATGCTCATGAAGTTGTCGGTAAAGCTGTGGCTTATGGTGTTGAGAATAAAAAGGATCTGGCGGAAATGTCGCTAGAAGAGCTTCAAGTATTTAGCGGTATGATTAAGGCCGATGTTTTTGATGTGTTAACCCTTGAAGGTTCGGTCAATGCCAGAGATCATCTTGGCGGCACGGCACCTAAGCAAGTTTTAGCCGCAGCCGATAGAGTGCTAGCCGGTTTGTCTAAACGTCCTGCTTAAGTGGCTTAATGGTTATTTTACAAATATAGGCGGTCACGCATACTCCGGATAAGCTGAGTATGATGACTGCCCATAATTTTCCGACGACCAGCATGGAAATGATCATGCCTGACCACATATAAAACAAAATACGGTTGCGCATTGTTGTTGTAATACCTTCTCCTTCCCCCCATATAGCCAATATAGGGCCAAACCTGCGATGTTCTTTTATCCATGTATGGAAACGTTCTGAAGATCTGGCAAATAACCAAGCAGCTAAAAGGATAAAGGGGGTTGTGGGCAAAACAGGCAAAAAAATCCCTAACACGCCAAGGAAAATACAGATAAACCCCAGTCCTGTCATAATATGCGCTTTGGTTTTTTGTGTGGTTTTATAAATTCGGCTATTCATTGCATAGGCTCAATTGGCGAATATTGGTTAATTACTTTATAGCGGATGATTTTACCAGGGGCTAGTCTTGTTTAATGTCTATGCAAAAAAGTGCTATTGTTTTTTTATCGAGTACACATATCTTTTAGAAAATTACATAGACACTCAGTGAGTCTATCAAGATAATGTATGGTTACGGATTTTATATTTACCTAGATCGAGAAACGATATGCAAATTACGAAAGATAAGGTGGTGACCTTCCACTACCGCCTAAAAGATGAAGCGGGTGTCGAAATGGAGAGCTCGCATGATGCAGAGGCAGTGGCATACCTTCACGGCCACGGGAATATTATTTCAGGCCTTGAAAAAGGTCTTGAGGGTAAAGAGTCAACGACAACAGATGAGTCATTTGAGCTGGTTGTTGCGCCTGCTGATGGTTATGGCGAAAGGCAAGAAAATGCAATTCAGCGAGTGCCTATTAAGCACCTTCATGGTGATAAAAAAAGCCGGTCTAAAATTAAAGCTGGTGATCTTGTTACCATTAATACTGAAGATGGTGCCAAGCAGGCTGTTGTTGTAAAGTCGGGCAAGTTCAATGTTGATCTTGATACAAATCATCCTTTAGCGGGCCAGACCTTAACTTTTGAAATTCAAGTTGAAAGTGTTCGTGATGCGACCGAAGAAGAATTGTCTCATGGGCATGCTCATGGCGTAGGCGGGCATCATCACTAGAAGCTCTAACGGCATTAATACCGTTAACCATAAATACCACTAACCATAAATACCACTAACCATAGTGGGGTGTGAGCATTACCAAGTGCTAATGTTTTACTGTGGTGATTTTCAATAAAAACAAGTAACGTAAGTTCTTTTAAAAGTTCCAAGGAATAATTCATGAAGAAATTGATTCTTGCCATGGGTATGGCATCTGTTATGTCCTTTAATGCTTCTGCTAATGCCGTTAAAGTGCTAGAAAACGACCAAGAGAAAGTTAGTTATAGTTTTGGTTTAGTGCTCGGTAAGCGAATGCAGAATGACTTGCCTGACCTTAACGTCGATGTATTTATGCAAGGCGTTAAAGATGCGATTCAGAATGAAGCGCCTTTATTAGATGATAAGGAAGTCGCTGACGTTCTCTCTAAATTCCAGCGAGATATGCAGCAGCAGCAAATGGAGAAGGTTCAAGAAATTTCAGAAAAGAACCAAAAGATTGGTCAAGAGTTTTTGGCTAAAAACAAAGATAAAGAAGGTGTAGTAACGCTGGAATCAGGCTTGCAATATAAAGTATTAACTGAAGGTAAAGGCCCTCAGCCTGGCTCATCTGATGTGGTTAAAGTGCACTATACCGGGTCTTTAATTAGTGGTGAAGTGTTCGATAGTTCTGTTGAGCGAGGTGAAGCCGTGACGTTTCCTCTCAATGGCGTGATTGCTGGTTGGACAGAAGCGCTACAGCTAATGCCTACTGGCTCTAAATGGCAATTATTTATTCCTTCAGAACTGGCTTATGGCACTAATGGAAATCGCTCTATTGGGCCAAATGAAACCTTGTTATTTGATGTTGAATTAATTTCTATCGAAAAGTAGCGCTAAAAAATAGTCAGCAGCAACGTTTTTTGCTGACAAGAAGATAATAAAAAGCCCAGTTGATTGCTGGGCTTTTTATTATTGAAAGGTTTCAAACATGCCGTCTGAGGTGAGTGCACTCAAGGTCTTATTCTTATCTATTAGGTCAAGGATAGATGTGCTTGCTGCGCTACCGTAAGCTTGTCTTGGTTCTGCTTGCCACTTGTTTATTACTTTGCCTGTTTTAACGTCCAATTTAATAATTGAGCCTGTAAATGTCCCAAGGCTTAAGTTTTGCTCGTTGTCAGAGAAATCTGCGCTTGTGTAGTTAGTCACTCGATTGTGTTTTTTGTAGAGGATTTTGTCTTGAGTTATATTCCAGATGATAGAGTCTTCTCGTTGAGCGGTTGCGAACACTAGAGATCCCGAGTCTGAAATAGCAATTGTTTTGATTTGATTGCTTAGGGATTTGCTGTTAATTTCGAGGCCTTTATCAAGATCAAATACCTTGATGGTTTTATCGTCGCCAGCGCTAATGCCGATAGAGCCCTCTTTGCTGATGGCGACCTTCCTGACTTCTGCAGAGTGTTTGAAGTTATGTATGGCAGCACCTTTGTCTAAGTCGAAATAGCTGACGGTGCCATCCCTGAGGCCTATAAGGGCTCTGTCGCCTTTGTTATTGAGTGCAATAGATAGAATACGATCATCTGCCTGCCAAAACTGCTGGTATTTACCTGATGATGTTTCCCAAAGAACGACGTTATCTTCTACGCAGGTAACCGCTCTTGAGCCATCTTTTGATATTGCGACTGCACGTATAGAGCTCATTTTACCACTTTCATGGTTCCAGTTAAAAAGCCGTTCCTTTTTATTAATATCCCAAAAACTACCGCCATGATGTATTGAGCCTATAACAGCGGTATTTCCATCTGAAGATAATGCACCGCTTAACAAGCCTTGCTTGGCTAAAGGGGTGACGTTTGTCGGGCCTTCACTGCAGGCGACAATAGAAAAGCACAGGAATAAGTACGTTATTTTGCTTGGTAAGTGCACGTTGATGCCTAGAGTAATAAGTTATAAGTTGTGTTGAAGCTGACATTATCCAGTTTAGTATAGACATATCTGGAAGAATTTGGGCAGAGAGATTGAAAATACGATTTGCAATAAGGAGGAGTCTCCTTATTGCATGCTATAAATGTGTTTTATGAAGGAACAGTATCGGCATGTGCTTGATGAAGTTTTGCAATAAGCTGGTCTTCCAGTGCAAAGCGATCCTCTAAGGTTTTTCCTAAGGTATCTAGCTCTTGCATAAGGCTCTGAATGCCGTCATCCACTTTGTGTATATCATCAAAACGATCATTAAAAGATAGCGCTAATTCAGTAGACTTATCGATGAGGGGGATAACTTTATTTGCTAGCTCTGTGCCGCCATCATCGTATTCAGCAGCTTCTAACAATAGTTGTTCATAAACTTCAAAATGACCAACAGAGACATAATCAACCAAGATCTGGCAAAAGCGTTGAAATTTCTCGGCTTTTTGTTCTTCAGATGAGCCAGGTTTTACGGAAATGTCGCACAAGGCAACAATTAATTGTTTTCTCTCATTTAACCATTTATCTATCAGGTCGCTAACGCCACCCCAACGCTCAGATGCATTCTTGCAATTTTCGAGCATGTTTAACCCCTTTATCTACTACTTTTGTTAAGTGATTTCTAGTTATTAGAATATGACTGATTAAGTGCGAATCGTTTTTTTAAATAATTGTAATTCGTTTGTGCAAGGAGCTTTCGCGCATAAGTATGCAACGCTTAATTCTCTGTGCAAAATCAGTACTATGGAAATTACCCAATTTATTTCAGCCCCGCAACTTTTATTTAGCCTAGTAACGAAATAAAACATAAGGATACTCTAAGTGGATGAATAAAAAGTATTTGATTGTTTAAAAAAAGTGGGGGCTTTTTGATTTAAAATAAGCGTGATATAGGTATAAAATCAGTTTGTTATAGTTGCGAAGCAGGCTGACATGCCTATACTTGTGTAGTGATTGATTAACAAGATTGAGAGAAAATGATTAAAGTACTCCAGACGTCAGTTTACTTTTTATGTTTGATAAGTTTTTTTATGGCTTCTGTTCAGGCAGAAGAGGAAAAGAAGAACTCGCCAAAAGCTCAATACTATGCTTTGAAACCATCTTTTGTTGCTAATTTTGGTGAAACGACGGCTAAGCGATTAAAGTTTATAAAAGCTGATATTTCTATCATGGCATATAGTGGTGCAGCGATTGCTGCGGTGATGGAGCATAATTCATTAATTCGTCATCAGGTAGTGATGAGTTTGAGTGAGCAGTCTGAGGCCAGTCTCGCCACGACCGAAGGTCAAGAGTCCTTGCGACTGGGTATATTGGAAAAAGTGAAAGCTGTGTTAAAAGAAGAAACGGGTAAAGAGCATATTGACGACTTGCTCTTTACCAGCTTTGTTGTTCAGCGATAATACCGCTTTTCTTGCTGTGTTTGAGTGTTGCGTTTTAAGCAGTTCGACTTATAGGCTTACTTAATTCGCAGTTCTCAATACCGTCCTCCCAACCAGCTTCCCAAGCGGCTTCTATGACTTCTCCGATGTATGGGCATTTATTATTCGTCATGCCCATGACACCCGCCATGTAACCTTGGCGGTAAGCTTTATTGAGAGTGTCAATATCCCAGCATATTGAAAAGTCTTGGGCCATTTGCCCTCTCCTTCCGATAAGCTACCTTACTCTTTTGCAAGCGGTATTTAGACGATTAATAACAACCTTGTTATCGCTAATAAATTGTGATTTAGCGTATGGCTGCTTCCATGCTTGTCTTGTTCGGCTATTTAAAGACGTTTGGCAACGTCAAGTCTAGTTTTCACCAACGTTCTATTTCACAAAGCACGATCAATTGCTTGATTATGCGCTCTCCTACAAGCGTGAATAGATATCATTTTTATGAACGTTAATATTTATTGTTCGTTTTAAACCATATGCTTAGCATGTATAGCTAAAATCATTCTATTTAATGTGTGCATATTACATAAAAATAGATTCTGCAACGAACGCTTACAAAATTATCACAAGCAGACACAAGCAAACAATGCTGAATTTAACAAAAGTGAATAAACACTCAGTTTTTGTCGTCTAGCTGATGAGTAGTCCACAGAAATTGCGTTTTAGCAGCTTTATTCAGTTTGATATTGTTTCAGAAAATCCTCAAAACAGATTTCATCTGAAGACCTAATGACTTGTTCGTCGAGAAAAGACTGCTTAGCATTAGTGGCAAGTTCATTGAGAACAGCTTCTTTATTGGGGAAATCGCTCAATAAACAGGATTTATGTTTAAAGGCGAGCTCTCCTGCAAAATCGATCCAGGACAATGACTCTTCGCGCATGATCGAAAGCACTTGAGCTGAGGGGCATAGTTCAGGGTGAAGGATTTTAGCCTTTTGTTCTTCCAGGGCTTTACCGTAGCGTGAGTCACTTGTGCCCTTATCAAGGGTAGTGGCAACTTTAGACATTTCATCAATCAGCTGAGAAGCCCATTGTTGTGGTGAAATTGAACCGTTTGGGCCCTTTAGTTCTAAATTGGGCTCTCGACCACGATTAACCGCCAAGTCGAAATTTTTATCCAGTCGAATGCACTCTTTATCGTTAATTAAAGGCGAATCACTGAGCAGGCAGTAACTTAAAAAAGTATCTAGGAAATCAATTTGCTGGGCCGAAATACCTAGTTCAAGGAAGGGGTTGAGGTCCAAGCAGCGTACTTCAATATACTCAATACCACGTTCATTTAAAGCGTGGCGAGGTGTTTCAGTTTTTTGGGTAGTGCGTTTGGGGCGTATTGCGCTGTAGTACTCATTCTCGATTTGAAGAATATTGCTATTGATTTGAATGAACTCACCATTCTTTTGTAAACCGATTTTTTCATAAGGAGGATGAGGGGTATGAATCGCTTTATTGAGCGTGGTGATAAAGTTGGGCAGGCTATTAAAGCAGATGGCTAATGAAGATTGTGCATTATTGTGATAACCCAAATCGCCCATTCTGAGGGAGGTAGCGTAAGGCTTATAATAACTGCCTTTATCATCAAATGGATCGAGTGTATGCGCTTTGCCGTTGACGAAGCTTTTGTCTAAGCAGGGGGATGCGCCAAATAAGTACATTAACAGCCAAGAGTAACGACGGAAGTTACGAATTAAGGCAAAATATTGTTGAGATTTAAAATCTTGCAAGCTTAAATCTGTTGCCTTCATGGTTTCTTGTAAACGTGACCAAAATGAATCTGAAAATGAAAAATTAAAATGCAAACCTGCAATGCTTTGCATGATGCGGCCGTAGCGCACACCTAAACCCTGACGGTAAACATACTTTAATTTGCCGATATTCGAGTCGCCATATTCACCGATGCGAATACTCTCTTCTCCATCAAGCAAGCATGGCATGCTGCCGGGCCATAAGGTTTCGTCATCAATACTTGAAACGAGTTGTTGGTGAATTTCTGTCAGCGAGCTGAGCAACGCTTCTCTGGTTTTCTTAACGGGTGTAATCAATTCTGTTAAGGCTTCAGAGTAATCCGTGGTAATAGTTGGGTGCGTTAAGGGGTGTCCAAGTGCTGTTTGATGGTCGGCCTGGCTGATTTTATGGTCGACTGTTGCCCGCAAACCTTCTTTTTCTATGCCCCTCATAAAAGGTAAGCCTTCAGATTTTACTGTCGCACCTAAAGCTTCCAATAAGTGTGATTGCAGTTTATTGCAATCACTAGCGTGCGTGGAATGGTCGGTATTGTCTGAATTGGCTGGCATACTGGTTTTTCCTGTATTGTTATCCAAGAACAGCGGTGTGAACGATATTCTTTTATTTTAGGGCTGGCATTATACGCATGCTTTCGTGTCGCGCATAATGCTTAGCTTATTATGAAAATCACTGTTCTATTTGGTCTTCAGCTTGCTGAAAGCATTCGCCATTGCTCCAGAAAGTGCCGGGCCAGTATTTTGTTTGTTGGCTTGTCTGGCATTCTTTTGTTCTGAACGAGAGGCCTTGTTTGAGCCTGAATCTTGCTGGCCAGGTTCATCACTCATCCTCATTGAGAGGGCAATTCGCTTACGCTGAGCATCAGATTCCATCACCTTCACTTTTACGATATCGCCTGTTTTAACCACTTCTCGAGGGTCTTTGACGAAGCTGTCTGCCAGTGCAGAAATATGAACAAGGCCATCCTGATGTACGCCGATATCTACAAAAGCGCCAAAGTGAGTCACATTGGTGACGGTGCCTTCCAGAATCATGCCTAGCTTTAAGTCTGAAATTGTTTCGACGCCTTCTTTAAATTCGGCAAATTTAAACTCGGGTCTTGGGTCTCTACCTGGTTTTGCTAATTCTGCAAGAATATCCTGTATGGTTAGTAAACCCTGACCTTCAGCAACAAACTGTTGGGCAGAAAGTTGTTTCAATTGAGCGGTGTTACCGATTAACTTATCTAAAGGCAGTTGGCTTTTTCCTGAAATTTCTTCAACGATAGAATAAGACTCAGGATGGACTGAAGATGCATCTAAAGGGTTTTCTCCATCACGGATACGCAAGAACCCGGCGCATTGCTCAAAGGCTTTAGGGCCTAATCGTGGTACCGCTTTAAGTTTATTTCGGTTATTAAAACGACCATGTTGATCTCGAAAGGCAACAATATTGCTAGCGATCGTTTGGTTGAGCCCCGATACTTTTTCCAACAGTGGCGCAGAAGCGGTATTCACATCGACACCGACAGCGTTTACACAGTCTTCAATGCATACCCCTAAGCTTCGGTTTAACTGCGTTTGGCTGACATCGTGTTGATATTGGCCGACACCGATTGCTTTGGGTTCAATTTTCACTAACTCAGCAAGCGGGTCTTGAAGCCGTCGGGCAATGGAGACAGCGCCTCGATAGGTGACATCCAAATCTGGAAACTCTTGAGCCGCCAGCTCTGAAGCAGAATAAACCGATGCGCCCGCTTCACTGACCGTAATTCGTGTCAGTGTTAGCTCAGGATGCTTGTGCATTATTTCAGCAGCGAGTTTATCGGTTTCTCGTGACGCTGTGCCGTTGCCAATGCTCAATAACTCAACTTTATGTTTTAGGCAGAGGGCAACAATAATCGCGATAGATTCTCGCCACTTGTTCTGTGGTGCATGCGGAAAAATAGTCACGAAGTCTAATAATTTACCCGTGGCATCGACAACAGCAAGCTTGGTGCCTGTTCGTAAGCCTGGATCTAGTCCCATGGTTATTTTTGCGCCTGCGGGCGCTGCCAAGAGTAAATCTTTTAAATTGTCGGCAAAGACATCAATGGCAACTTTTTCAGACTGTTCCCTAAGCCTGCCTAACAGCTCGGTCTCAATGTGGGGGTTGAGTTTAACGCGCCATGTCCAGCGTACAACTTCTTTGAGCCACGTGTCTGCAGGGCGGTCTTTATCTTGAATGCCGAAGTGTTGGGCAATCTGTGATTCACAAGGGTGAATGGCTTTTCTGTCAGATGCATCATGACTTTGCACGACTAAGTGAATAGAAAGAATGCCTTCATTTCTGCCTCTAAAAAGTGCTAAGGCTCGGTGAGATGGGATCTTGGCAATCGCTTCTTGATAATCAAAGTAATCTTGGAATTTATCGCCTTTTACTTTTTCTGCTTCAATCACCGAGCTGTTGATGTCGCCTTGTTGCCATAAGACGTTTTTCAGCTGGCTGAGGAGTTTGGCATCTACACTGAAGCGTTCCATTAAAATGAACTTTGCACCATCAAGCGCGGCTTGAATATCATTGATGCCTTTCTCGGTATTGATATAGTCTTTAGCGATGAGTTCAGGTTCTTGGTTCGGATTTTCGAATAGGCTGTCAGCGAGAGCAAGCAGGCCAGCCTCAATGGCTATTTGGCCTTTGGTGCGGCGTTTTTGTTTATATGGAAGATAAATGTCTTCAAGCTCATTTTTGGTATCTACATTTCGAATCTGCTGAGTTAAAGCAGCATTCAGCTTGCCTTGTTCGTGAATGCTTTTCAGAATGGTTTTCTTTCGATCTTCCAGCTCGGTTAAATAGCGGAGTCGTTCTTCCAGCAATCTAAGTTGTGTATCATCCAAAGCACCGGTAACTTCTTTACGATAGCGGGCAATAAAGGGGATGGTCGCGCCATCGTCAATTAATTCTATAGTGGCGACGACTTGTTGGTCACGAACATTCAGTTCCTTGGCTATTTTTCTGGAAATCATGAGCTTGGTTTGTTCAGGAGAGACGGTGGTGATCTGGCTGTTTTCTTGAGGCATGTTGTTTCTGCTATCCATATTGTTTCTATTGGCCATATAAAATGATGGTGTCTTAAATATTATTGCTCTATTAAAATCCGAAGAGCATTTTATGGTGGCGAATTAGTGCATTTAAACCCTTTTTGTCAGCCTTGCTTCAATAAAAGTAAAAAAAACTTTAACTGGATTGGCTGACGCAGTCGTGGAAAAATGCTGGGCTAATTCGATTTCCCCCGAAAAAATTCCTTTTTTAAGTGAGCACGTGTGGCCAATAAACTCAACCCTAAACAAAACGAAGCAGTGAAGTACGTTACAGGGCCTTTGCTGGTATTGGCCGGTGCGGGTAGTGGCAAAACCAGTGTGATTACCCGGAAAATCGCTTATTTGATTCAACAATGTGGTATTCCCGGCAAGCATATTGCCGCGGTGACGTTTACCAATAAAGCCTCGCGTGAAATGAAAGAGCGTGTCTCAAAGCTGGTTTCAGGGCCAGAGGCGCGTGGTTTAAGAGTGTCGACTTTTCATAATCTTGGCCTAAATATCATCAAGTCTGAGCATAAGGTTTTAGGCTATAAACCTGGCTTTTCGATTTTTGACAGTGAAGATGCAAAGGCGCTCATCAGAGACTTGATGATGAAAGAAGGCGACGAAAATACCGATCATATCAATCAATTTCAAATGGAAATCTCCAGCTGGAAGAATGCCATGCTGACGCCAGAAGACGCGCTTAAGCAAGCAAAAACACCCGATGATTTAATGTTGGCAAATGTCTATGCAACCTATAGTCGTTATCTTAAAGCCTATAATGCGCTCGATTTTGATGATCTAATCCTTCAACCTGTTTTGTTGTTTAAGCATCACCCGGAAAGTTTATCCCGTTGGCGGCAAAAAATTCGTTATTTACTGGTCGATGAATATCAAGACACCAATATGGCGCAATATGAGCTGGTGAAACAGATTATCGGTGATCGAAACTCTTTAACCGTTGTGGGCGATGATGACCAGTCCATTTATGCCTGGCGTGGTGCAAGGCCAGAAAATCTGGCAAAACTTGAAACGGATTTCCCCTCTTTAAAGTTAGTGAAGCTTGAGCAAAACTATCGTTCAACCAGTTTGATTTTGCGGGCGGCAAACCAGTTAATTGCCAATAACCCACATATGTTTGATAAAGCCTTATGGAGTGAGCTTGGGCAGGGCGACAGAATACGTGTAATCCGCTGTCGACATGAGGATGCAGAAGCAGAACAAATAGCCGCTGAAATTCTCGATCTGAAGCTCAAAAAGAATATTCCTTTTAAAGACTTTGCGGTTTTGTATCGTGGTAATCATCAATCCCGCTTGTTAGAAATTAAGCTGCAAGCTTTTCAGGTGCCTTATCGTATGTCGGGTGGGTCGTCGTTCTTTTCTAAAAATGAAATTAAAGATGCGATGGGCTATTTGCGTTTAATTGCCAACCCCGATGATGACGCGGCTTTTTTGCGAGTGGTGAATGTGCCGCGCCGTGAGATTGGCCCTTCTACACTCGAAAAATTGGGTAACTATGCCACACAGCGCGAAATTAGCCTAAGCCAAGCAGTGAATGAAGTTGGTTTAGAGCAAATGCTAAGTGAGAAAGCCTTGGGCAGAGTTCGCCGCTTTAGTGCATGGTTGAAACGTACGACAGAGCGTTGTTATCAAGAAGACCCTATCCCTGTTGTGAAACAGATGTTTACCGATATTGAATACGATCAATGGCTTTACCAGAATGCCAATACGCCTAAACAGGCCGAAAAGCGTATGGAGAATGTTTGGTACTTGGTTGATTCGCTCAGAAATATGCTTGAAACAGATAAAGGGACGGCAGATGAAATTGGCATTGATGAAGCTATTTCAAAGCTGATTCTGCGTGACATGCTTGAGCAGCAACAAGAGGAAGATGAAAGCGATAAAGTTCATCTGCTGACACTTCATGCCTCTAAAGGTTTGGAATTTCCCCATGTGTTTATTATGGGGATGGAGGAAGAGTTATTACCGCATCGCAATAGTATTGAAGAAGATAATATCGAAGAAGAAAGGCGCCTGATGTATGTTGGTATTACAAGGGCGCAGCGCACACTGGCATTAACGTACGCAGCAAACAGAAAGCAATATGGTGAAAAAATTGAAACGATCCCGAGCCGATTTATTGATGAGCTTCCGGAAGATGATTTGCAATTCGAAGGTGGCGAACAGCAAGATAAAGTGCGCATTCAAGAGAAAGGGAACTCAACCTTATCTGCTTTACTGGGTGGGCTTAAGTAAAAGGTGTTTTTTTGTTCAGAAATTAGGCTTTTTCGGCAGGATGTCTACACTGAAAGTAATGTCCTCAATTAATAGCTACGTCTTTGCAGTATGAGGCTAAATACAGTAAGTGTCAGGAACCTAATAATGAATGTTGAAACTACTATCGATACCCCATCTAATCAGAATTTATCTCATCAAACAAGGCGTGCTAAAAGTGCAGTATTGTTGTTTTCATTACTACTTGGAGCCTGTGCAACAACAGGCGATAATCTAGAGTCTGTTGCTGAGGCTAAAACAGCGCCGGCAAAAGAAAGCGTTCAAAAGCAAGATAAAGCGCCTGCACCTAGTGCCGCTGAGTTGATGGAAACCTTAAAAGCGCCATTAGTGGAACCGCCAGAAGCGAAAGTGACACCAGAGAAGGTTAAAAAAGCAAAGCCTACACCTGCTGCTGCGCTTGAAGATGTTAAGCGAAAAGTAACAGAGTCGAGCAAAGAGGTGAATAAAAAACAAGCGGAAGTCAAAATACGTCAGCCTGAGAAGGTAGATGTTAAAGAAAAAATAGTAGAGACTCCTGTTGTGGTAGAAATAAAAACTGCTGAAAAGCCGGTAGAAGGCGTTCAACGTAAGGTGACAGAAAAGGCCGCTGAAATTTCAGCGAAACCATTCAATGTCTCAGCGAACAAACTTCCATTTAACTACGATATCTGGACGATAAGGCAAGGAAATACTCCCCTAACCAAAGGCTTGGTAATCGCGACCCCGACTTGGGAGATGGGGGAGACAGGTTATACCTCGCAGATCTGGTTAACCATGATGGAAGATAAGCTTCATGTGAATAGCTCTTCAGATATCGAAACGGCGAGTAAAGGTTTAGGTATCAGAATTGATGGCGGCGACTTAATTCCATTTTCCTCCATTGCGGATGACAGTATTGGTGTCATCAAGGGGCAATGGTTAAATAAATTAGCGGCAGCAAATAAAATCGATATTTACCTAGGCTTTTTTCCGGGTAAAAAACCGACAAGCAAGACCTTTTCAAGTGATTTATCCTTAAAAAACTTAGCGCGAATGATCGCGACGTATCGCATGCTTAATCAATAACGTCATTCTAATGTAATTAAAATGCCTCGATTAACTCGGGGTATTTTTTTGGCTTGTGAAATTATATTGCGCGCAATATAATCGGGCGATATTTAAAGTCTGAATTATGGGGGTCATTTGTGAATATTGAAAATACGGTTAAAAAAGAGCTAGGTGTAAAAAACAAGCAATTATCATTGCTAGCTAAAAAGCCTAATTGCGTGTCATCACAAGCTGAAGGTAAGGCAAAAAAGGTCAATCCGATTAATTATTCGCTTACTGAAGCGCAGCAAATGGATAAAGTGTCAAACGTTATTTCAAATATGTCAGGTGCAGATATAAAACAGAAAACAGATAACTATCTTTATGCTGTGTTCACCACAAAGATTATGCGCTTCAAGGACGATGTAGAAGTGTATTTAGATGATGAAACTAAACTGCTTCATTTTAGATCAGCGAGTCGCTTAGGCTATTCAGATTTGGGTGTGAATCGAAAGCGTTATGAGGCTTTTGCGAAAGAGCTTGGCTAAATCATGGCCTTATTGCGTAGCATCGGTAATAAATAGCGATATCACTGTATTTTTGTGTGTACTTAAATATTTTAAGATATTAATACGCTATGATCCAAAATTGATCAATGAGCGTATTACAAAGAACATAAAAATGAAAAAAGGATCAGTGCATGGCCGTTAATAATGCCGTGATAAATATCACTAATTTGCGTTTAAGAACCTTTATCGGTTTTAACCCTGAAGAGCAGGAAAAACTTCAGGATATTGTGATTAATGTGGAAATTCATTATCCCGCCAGTAAGCTTTTTTTAGAGGATAAAGTGGATAGTGCATTAAATTACAAGGACATCACCAAAAAGATTATTGCTCATGTTGAGCAAGGCCGGTTTTTGCTTTTAGAAAAGTTAGTTTCAGATGTACTCTCTATTTGCTGTGAACATGAATGGGTGAGTTATGCGCGAATCAAAATTGATAAGCCTCATGCTTTACGCTTCGCGGATTCTGTTTCATTGAGTCTGGATCATCATAAATAAGACTCTCTTCTTTTTGCTTGCAAGGATACTTGTTAAGGAGCGCTAAATGATTTCTTCAGAAGCTACACAGGTGCAAAATGCACTCATTGCAAGAGGCCTGGAAACACCGCTTGTACCTAATGACATGACGACGCAAGAAAAATACCAACGCATTAAAACCTTGATGACTGATGTTGTGTCTACTTTAGGTTTGGATCTTAATGATGACAGTCTTGCAGAAACCCCTCATCGTATTGCCAAAATGTACGTGAACGAAGTGTTTTCTGGTTTAGATTATGTCAACTTTCCTACGATTTCAGTGATTGAGAATAAGATGGAAGTGGATGAAATGGTCAAGGTGAGCGGTATTAATTTAACCAGTACCTGTGAACATCACTTTATTACCATCGACGGTTCTGCCACCGTTGCTTATATCCCTGCCAATAAAATTATTGGCTTGTCTAAAATTAATCGTATTGTTCGTTTTTTTGCCCAGCGGCCGCAGGTGCAAGAAAGGCTTACACAGCAAATATTAGTATCTTTGCAAACACTATTGGACACAGAGAATGTCGCTGTCTCTATTCATGCGACACATTATTGCGTTAAATCTCGAGGCGTGATGGATGTTAATTCGGAAACCTCTACAACAGCATTAGGTGGTATATTTAAATCGAATGTCCATACCCGAGCTGAATTTTTACAACAAAGGAATAGTTGATGATTCAGCAAAGTTCAGCCCCTATTTTAATTACTGGCATCGGAAAACGTATCGGTTTAGGTTTAACAAGGCATTTTGTGTCGAAAGGCATTTCTGTTATTGGCACATACCGGACTGAATACCCCGTTTTGGGGGAGCTTAAGCAGCTTGGGGTAGAGCTTCATCAGTGCAACTTTTATGAACAGTCTAATGTTGATAGTTTTCTTCTGGCTATAAAAAGTAGTCATGACTGTCTTAGGGCAATCATTCATAATGCGTCTGACTGGATGCCAGAAAGTGCTGAATTAGCGCCAAGTGATATCATGTCTAACATGATGCAGGTTCATGTGAATGTGCCTTATCAAATTAATTTAGCGCTTAAAGATTTACTACTCTCAGACTCAGGCAGGCCAGCTGATATTATCCATTTTACAGATTATGTTTCGGATAAAGGCAGTAAAAAACATATTGCCTATGCTGCCAGTAAAGCGGCTTTATCTAATATGACTTTATCCTTTGCAGCCGCGTTAGCGCCCGATGTCAAGGTGAATGCAATTGCGCCAGCGCTTGTTCTATTTAATGACGCTGATCATGACGAGTACAAAAAAAAGGCAGTAAAAAAAGCCTTGATAGAAAAAGAGGGCGGCATGCAAGAAGTTATTTCTGCTGTTGAGTATTTGCTGTCCAGTACCTATGTGACAGGCCGAACAATGCATCTTGATGGTGGTCGTCATCTTAAATAGGTTTTTCTAAAAAAGCTGACATAGAAGAATTTTTATTCCCCCCTTTTTTTTTATATTTTTGTCCCTATTTAGTAATACGATCAAGACGATTAGGCTTTGAGAGACCTTCATATTGCGCTGCCGATTTATAGTGTATTAGTGATTGTTTATATAGGGCTCATTTATTTAGACTGGATTGAGTATCTAGTCGTTCAACTATTCAATAGGAAAAATTATGTCCGATATCGATTTATCGACCAATGAAGCAAAAGCGTCTTATGGCGTGGGCATGCAAATGGGTCAGCAATTAGCAAGCGTATTTAATGGTGTTTCTTTAGAGGCGGCAATTGCAGGGATTACAGATTCATTTGCGGGCAAAGGTCCGCAAATTCCCGGTGAAGAAATTAACGCTGCATTTCAAATTATTCAAACGCAAATTGAAGCAGACAAGCAAGAGCAAGCTAAGCAGTTTGCGGGTGAAGGCGAAGAATTCTTAGCTGAAAATGCCAAGCGTGATGAGGTTACTATTCTGGATTCGGGCCTTCAATATGAAGTAATTACCGAAGGTTCTGGTGATGTGCCAACAGCACAAAGCGTGGTTAGCACGCATTATCGTGGTACCTTGATTAACGGTCAGCAGTTCGATAGCTCTTATGATCGCGGCCAACCAGCAGAGTTTCCTGTTGGTGGTGTGATCGCTGGTTGGACTGAAGCGCTTCAGCAAATGAAAGTAGGTTCTAAGTGGAAATTATATATCCCTTATCATTTAGCTTATGGTGAAGCGGGTGCGGGGGGGGATATCGGTCCTTACCAAGCACTTATATTTGATATTGAGTTGTTAGAAATCGTGTCATAAACGCTTTTTAAGTGTATATCGGGCCGATAGAATGATTGTGTTCTACCGGCTTTTTTTGTTTCTCCTGTTCTTGAAAATAGCTCACTCTTCTCTCACTTATAGCTAAGCCCTATTGTACTTAGCATCGTTGCGTATTAATCTCGCCAAGCACCCTCGGTTTTCTTTTTAAAATACAAAGGACAATAAAATGAAACGCTTGCTCGCCTTTTCGGCTTTTTTCTTCATGTTAGTTGCTCTCTCTCTGCCAAGTATGGCTGCTAACGGGCTTAGCCAATCTCAAGCACAAACATTTCTGCATGAATCTGGTTTGGATGCGCTAATCTCATCATTACCTGAAACGGTTGAGCAGCAGTTGAACTTAAAACGACTGACTGAAACAAACCAGTTAAAGTTTGATGAAGCAGAAGCTGCCATCACTCAGGCAGCCAAGAGCATTCAAACGAATGACTTAGCCTTGAATTATTTAACGACAAAAGTGGATGCTGACAAGCTAACCGGTGCATTGGCGTTTTTGGCTTCGCCACTTGGTCATCGAATATCGCTTGAAGAGCGTGAAGCAAGTACGCCGAGTGCTCAAGTAGAAATGCAAGCCTATGCCATGCAAATGGCACAGAATCCACCGCCATCAGAACGAATAAAGTTAGTTCAGCGTCTGACAGCTGCTCTGAATTCAGATGAAGTGATCCTGACTTTAATGAGAGGTACTTTTTATAGTTTATTAGAGATTACTGAAGAACTGAACCCGGAAGCCAGTGTCAGTTTAAAAGAGGTGTTAGACTCGGAATGGAATAAAATGGAACCCATGCTGAATGAGCAATTTAATCAATTTATGATTATGGGCGCGCACTATAGTTATCGGAATTTGTCTGATGAAGATTTAAATCGTTACATCGAATTTTTAAATACGAATAGTGGAAAAGCATACTGGAGCACGGGTATTCAAATCGTAAAATTATATTTGCAGCAATTTATTAAAGAAATGGTGACGATTCTTGAGCAGGAAAAGCAGAACTAATACATTCTGGGATCTTCTCAGAATACTATTGCGTGAGCATAATCACACTAGCCATTCTGCCTGATTGTTCACCATCTCTTCGATAAGAATAAAATAGCTCTGGGTGTGCATAGGTACACCAATCCCCACCATAAACAGCCGATATGCCTGCTTTATGTAATTCAATTCTAGCTAACTCATTAAGATTAGCTAAGAATTTAGGCTGTGTTGCTGTGGAATTCAAACTGGTCATGAACGCACGTTTATTGTCAGAATCTTTCGAGATAAACGTAGTATAGACTTCTTGCCCCACTTCGAAGTGGCTCTGACTAATTGCGGGGCCTAACCAGGCGATGACGTTTTCAGGCTTAGGGAAGGCAGCGAGCGTTCTTTTTAAAATACCCCCAGCAAGACCTCGCCAGCCTGCATGAGCCGCAGCGACTTGCTGGGGTTCATTATTATTTGGTATGTTGCAAAAAAATACAGGCAAGCAGTCTGCTGTCATAATGGTGCATGCCTTGTTTTGCGTTTGACTAAAACTTGCGTCCGCGCGGATTACTTTATTTTGATTTTGTTGACTAAGCGTATCGGCATTCACAAACTCGGTGCTATGAATCTGTTCTAACCACGTAATGTTATCTGGCGGAATATCTAAATGCCTGGCTAATAATTCTCGTTTTTTTAAAACACCGTTAATATCATCGTTTACATGTAAGGCGAGGTTGAAGTGGTCGTATCCTGACCAACTATCTGGCGCATTAGAAGATATGCTTTGAAAACTGGTGCGAGTTGTTACCAAGGCGCGAATATTTTTAGGTGCAGGCCACTCTGGAATGATGATTCCTTGTTTTGGGTCAAACATTCTGGCCTGATTCACTCAACGCATCCAGTAGTGCGAGCATATCGTCAGGCAAGTCAGACTCCCAACTCATTTCTTCACCTGTTCTTGGGTGGATTAAGGTCAGCTTTTTTGCATGAAGAGCTTGTCTGGGGAAGCTTTTTAATGACGCCTTTAAAAAGTCTGAAGCGCCTGCGGGAAGCTTGAAGCGCCCGGAGTACGTGGTATCACCGACTAAGGGGTATTTGATATGCGCCATATGTACGCGGATCTGGTGCGTTCTGCCTGTTTCAAGCTTAACGCGTATGTGGCTGTTAGCATTGAAGCGACTAATGACCCGATAATGTGTCACAGCATGTTTCCCGAAAGGGCTAACCGCCATCTTTTTTCTGTTTTTTGCGCTGCGAGCAATCGGCTCGTTGACCGTTCCGCCGCCAGTCATGACGTTTGAAACGATCGCTTCATACTCCCTGCCCATCGCGCGAGTTTGCAGTTGATCAACAATATGCGCATGAGCGGCTAAATTTTTAGCAACGACCATTAAGCCCGTGGTATCTTTGTCTAAACGATGAACGATACCTGCACGAGGCACCGTTTCTATTTCCGGAGCGTGATTTAGCAAAGCGTTGACTAATGTCCCGGTATAATTTCCTACTGCAGGGTGTACAACCATGTTGGCGGGTTTATTGATTATAATGATGTCATCATCTTCAAAGACTATATCTAAGGGGATATCTTCAGCTTGCCATTCACCTTGGCTTTCCAATTCAGCCTTTACTTCAATAAGGTCATGAATTCTGACTTTTTCTTTTGATTTTAAATATACGCCATTTATTTTGACCTGTTCAGATTTAATCCATTGTTGTAGACGTGACCTTGAATAGTCCGGCATTAACTCAGAAAGCACATGATCCAAGCGCATACCAGAGAGTTCTAAAGGAACAACGAATTCTGTTTCAACAAATTGTTTCATGGTATCTCTTTCAAGTTTGATTTTTTGTCATACACGCTTGGCCTTATTTGTGAAATAATGGCAGTTCATAACTTACAAGCCGCATTCTTAGTGCGAGCATTGTACATGTTTATTTAACACCTCACTATTTTGTAGTTGATTATGCGTTCTAATATTCTTGTTTTTCTTATTATAGTAATGAACTTAACACTCGTGGCTTGCAGCAGTACTCCTAAAAAAGAACTATCTGAGCAAGAGCTCTATGAAGATGCAAAAAGAGCGATAAAAATTAGAAGTTTTCAGCAGGCGACCATCGCCTTAGAAGAGCTTGAGTCTCGCTTTCCTTTTGGGAAATATGCCGAACAGGCACAATTAGACTTAATTTATGCAAGATACAGCGGTCTTGATTTAGAAGGTGCGAAGTTAGCCGCAGGCCGGTTCATTCGTCTTCATCCACAAAGCCCAAGCGTAGATTACGCTTATTATGTTCGCGGTATTTCAAATTATTATTTAGATGCAGGTGTTGCTAGTCAGTACTTCCCGATTGTTGATATGAGTTCGAGAGACCCCGGGAATATGCGCTTATCCTTTAAAGACTTTTCGGAGCTGTTAATGCGTTTTCCTGAAAGCCCTTATGCGGCTGACTCTCAGCAGAGAATGATCGATATCCGAAATCGCCTGGCGGCTTATGAACTCCATGCTGCGCGTTATTATATAAGACGCCTGGCTTATGTGGCGGCAGCTAACAGAGCGGCTTATCTTGTTAAGAATTTTGCAGCTTCACCATCTATGGAGGAAGCATTGAATATGATGGTCTCTATTTATACCGAGCTAGGACTTGAATCGCAAAAACAAGATGCCTTATCCGTATTAAAGCTCAACTTTCCAGAAGGAAAAAGCTTTGGCGAAGATGGGAAGTTTCTTGCTATGCATCGCTTAGAACGCCAACGGAGCCTCGCCAATGTTATGACCTTTGGTTTACTTGATTAGGAGTGTGGTATGAGTCTGCGTCAGAAAATCCTGAAAGAAATGAAAGTGCTTCCAGACATTGACGTAAATTTCGAAATTAAGCGTCGAGTAGACTTCATCAAAAATACCTTAAAGGCGTCAGGATTAAAAAACTTAGTGCTGGGTATTAGTGGCGGTGTCGATTCAAGTACCTGTGGCCGCCTTGCGCAGATGGCTGTTGACCAGCTAAATCTGGCATCGGCTTCTCCCCATTATCGCTTTATTGCTGTTCGTTTGCCTTATGGGGTGCAGTCTGATGAGGCTGATGCACAGTTATCACTCGGTTTTATTCAGCCAAGTATGACAATAGTGGTGAATGTAAAAGCTGGAGTCGATGCACTTCATGATGAGGTTGAGTCAGCGCTTGGCGCGGCAAATTTACTTTCAGCTTCTGAATATCAATTGGACTTTTCCAAAGGCAATGTCAAGGCGCGGCAGCGCATGGTTGCTCAATATGATGTCGCAGGGATATTGGGCGGATTGGTCTTGGGTACCGATCATTCAGCTGAAAACATTACAGGCTTTTATACCAAGTATGGTGATGGTGCTGTCGACCTAGTACCGCTATTTGGTTTGAATAAACGCCAAGTACGTTTGCTGGCAAAAACCATGGGTGCGCCAGAAAAACTCGTGGAAAAACCCCCGACAGCTGACTTAGAAAGTTTGTCGCCCGGCAAGGAAGATGAAGACGCCTTAGGTCTAAGCTATCAGCAAATTGATGACTTTTTGGAAGACAGAGAGGTCGAGCCTTGGGTGGCAGAAAAACTGTGTTCAATTTACTTAGCCACGCAGCATAAGCGTCAGCCTATTCCGACTATCTATGATCTCGATTTTTCAGAAAACACTAAATAAAATGGTTTGCTGTGCTCTTTTACTGGTCTCGCCTGTGCGTTATTATGCGTAATTGGTTTAAACGCACTCTTTTTGCACGCGATTGCGAATGCGGTCTAGTAAATCATCATCTCTTTCAAATTCCGGGATTAGTTCGTCGAAGATATCAAAAGTATCGTCATTAATGCCGAAGTCTTCTTCAAGTTTTATGAGAGCGTGTTCTTTTTTTTCTAAATCATCATGAAAGCGAAGTTCCGCACATTGATAGCGCACGCTGTAATCTTCATATTGTACCTTACTCATAAAGGGGGCAGCGTAAGAAAGAGAAGAAAATAAGCTGCTAGAGACCATAACCGCAAAAGAAAAAACAGAGAGTAACGACGCTTTTTTTGCTTGGTTCATATAATGCTCCTTGTAGGATGGTCGGCTAAATTAGGCGGCACAGTATAGTTTTAGTTATTTTTATTGGTGTTACATTAAGTTGTAAATACGTATCCTTTTTGTAAAGTGCCTTCTCATTATTATAGGGAGGCAGTGAATATCGCAGTGCACTTTTATACTGCCATGAAGTGATTTATTGTACAGCAACAATTTGTATATTTTATTTGTGGTCGCATTTCTTGTGGTCGCATTTCTTGTGGTCGCATGTCAATTTAAATAAAAAGAGTATCTTATGATCTTCGTCTTGCTTGTTTTTACTGTATTAAGTGTAGCGCTAAGTTATAACGTATTGCGCCCCCTTTATCGTCACCCTAAGTGGATCGTGCCTAGCTTTTTATTAGGCTGGTTGACGGGTGAGCTGGCTTTGCATGTTGTCGCATTCCAATTAATTGTCATTTTTTTTATGGCGTGGGGTGGCATTATTACAGGTTTTTGGGGCGCGCTCGCTTTAGTTGCATGTGTTATATCCTGGATGGCTTTAGCGTATCACTACTATTCAGGGTATAAAGCCAAAATGCTAATGGACAGCATTGTGATTCCTCATCGGCAAGATGGCGCAGTTTGCGTGTGGGGGCGACATTCCGAACTTGATTTAACTCGCTTGATTAACCCATTCTCGAGCTGGCGCGATGATAAGGTTGAGCTGATAAAGGATATTGTCTATCACGAAGTAGATGGCTTTCGTTTAAAATTGGATATTCGTCGGCCACGCACGATCACTCAAGACTTACAGGCATCTCCCGTGTTATTTCAAATTCATGGTGGGGCTTGGACGCATGGGTACGGCAGTAAAAAAGAGCAAGGTATTCCTTTGATGGTGGAAATGGCTAAACGAGGCTGGGTTTGTGTATCTATTGATTATCGCCTCAGCCCTAAAGCAACCTTTCCTGATCATATTATTGATTGTAAGCGGGCTTTGATTTGGGTAAAAGAAAACATACCGCAATATGGTGGCGACCCAGACTTTATTGTGACAACAGGTGGCTCTGCTGGAGGGCATTTGTCCTCTTTATTGGCACTAAGTGCCAATGTTCCAGAGTTTCAGCCTGAGTTTGAGCATAGTGATACCCAGGTTCAGGGTTGTGTGCCTTATTATGGTATTTACGATCTTTTGGATACAAAAAAAATACAGCTCAGTCTAGGTTTGGACATTATTCTTCGGAAAAGTATTATTAAACAAACCAAAATAGAGAAGCCTGATTTATACCGTCTAATGTCACCGATTAGCCATATTAATGAAGATGCCCCCCCTTTTATGGTGGTACATGGCGATAAAGATTCGTTAACGTCGTTGGGGGAAGCACAATACTTTGCGAGTGAACTCGATGCAGTTTCTAAGCAAACCGTAGACTTTGCAGAAATTCCGGGTGCTCAACATGCATTCGATATTTTTTCCTCGCTGCGTAGTGATTACGTCATGCTGGGTGTTGCTGAGCGATTAGGTCAGTGGCATCGAGATTTCAATATGCAGGTTACGAGTGAAAAACGGGGTTAGCAGCAAGATCTGCTCTTCAAAATGAGATTGACGGCAAAATTAAAAACGCAGAAAAAAGTACTTAATTTTTAGAGCTATAAATTGAAATTATGATGAGAAAAACTTTAAGTTTAAATGTGAAAAAAAATAAAGAAGCCAAACAAGTGGATGGCGTGGCAAAGGATGTATCTAATGATGACCCGCAAAAGCGTTTTTTAAATGGTGTGGCCATACATCCTTCTCCTTGCATTCGCTTGGAACTAGGCTCCCAGCAACTTACTGCGCGAGCAATTGATTTGATTACGCCAATCGGAATGGGTCAGCGAGGTTTGATTGTTGCTCCACCAGGTTCTGGTAAAACCACCATTTTAAAACATATTTGCCAATCGGTTGGCAAAGCTTATCCAGAGATAAAGCTTTATGCACTGCTCATTGATGAGCGACCAGAAGAAGTGACTGATTTTAAGCGCAGTGTGCCAGCGCAAGTACACGCATCTTCCTCGGACGAAAGCTATGATCAGCATGTACGTGTAGCTAATGACCTGCTTAACAAAGCTCGTCAGGAGGCTGGCGAGGGTTATGATGTGATGGTTGTCATTGATTCACTCACTAGACTTACACGAGTACATAATGCAGGGCAAAAAGGTAGTGGTCGTACCATGTCGGGTGGGATAGATGCTAGAGCGATGGAAATACCACGAAAACTGTTTGGCGCTGCTAGAAAAATTGAAAATGGCGGGTCACTTACCATTCTAGCGACCATACTTGTTGATACTGGAAGCCAGATGGACCAAGTGATATTTGAGGAGTTCAAGGGCACGGGTAATATGGAAATCGTTTTATCGCGAGAGGCTGCCAGTCAGCGGGTTTTTCCCGCGCTGGATATTGCTAAAAGTAGCACGCGTCGTGAGGAACTTCTTATCGCCTCAAAAGACATTGAAAAAGTAAGAAATTTGCGCAGGGCACTTACTCACCTTAAACCTGTAGAGGGCGCTCGGAAGCTTGTTGAGTTACTTGAGAAATACCCAACGAATGCGAAACTATTAAACATGACAACGAAATAAAATAAGCTAAAAGCTCACCTAGTAAGCAATAAAAAATAAATACTAAATAAAGTTATTTAGCGACAGAATATGTCGCTTTAGTTCTTAGTATAAGTCCTGTATTCAATATGAAACCGATTAAAACGCGGTTCAATTTAATGTCAGGAGTTATCACATGTTTCGAGTTAATGCATTTACCCAGAAAGGCACTAAGTTTCGTTTTCGTATTAAGAGTGATGATATTCATGCTGTGCGAGATGCTTTAAAAACAATTTTTGATGGACAGAAAATGCGTTTGGTATTGGTTGAACCGGTATAGAGAGCCCTTCGGCCCATTTGTGAACCCAGTGCAGACGAAGCTCAGGATGCGGAATGTATCGCGTATTGAGCTTTGTCGGAATGTATTGATGTGGTTCAGAATTTAATAACGAGCACGAATCGCTTTGATAGCGCTTAGAAGGTCTTCTTGAATGAGTTTGGGGGATATGACTTTAGCTTGGTCGCCTAATGTCATTAGCCAATTCTTTAGCTGAATAGTACGTTTGACAGTGGCAGTTAAATGCCAAGTGCTGGTATCTATTTGCTCGAGTTGCTGGTTATAGCTGAGAGGGTTTTCTTTCAAGTCGTCTATTAAGTTGCTGTTTTGTGCAGCGTTAACTTCGAGAAGCAAGCGATGACTTTCTTGATCATCATAAGATAAGAAAACATCCATATGGCCAGAGTCTAAATACTGCTGAAGATTAAAATTATCAGGTACATGATTGGCATGCGGTTCAATAGTAATGTCTTGGATTTTATGGATCAGAATACTTCTGAACGATTCATCTTCAGGTGGCGCGTCATGTTTTTTTGCGACTAAATAAAGCTTTGGCAGCATGATCACTACGCCATAAGGGTGTAGTTCATACTCTTTCGGTATTTGGCCTCGTTGATAAGTGATCGTTATTCGTTTGCCTAATAGAATGGCACGATAAATGGTATCTAAAATATGAGGATTGAATGAAGCGGCTTGCAAGCGTTGCCCACGCTGAAAAAATTCAACAGATTGGCTAAGCCGTTGATAGTGCCTAGATGAAAGTTTTTGTTCACTTTTCATGAGTTTATCTTGTGCACTTTCAAAGAGCTTTTTTAGTTCGAATCGAGTTTCGGCAGGTAAAACCTGTTTTAAGTGTTTTTCGCTAAGGCTGAGTGCCAGAGCCATAAATGCGGGCATACGTTCGAAGTCATAATTTAGCTGTTGGTAGGGTGATAGCCTCCATAGAAGAGATTTCCCCAAGCCTTTTTCGACACCTAAACCAAAGTCGTTATCGTATTCGTCAAGGTTGTTGTCGGTAAATTGTTCTTTTTTGCTTTCAATTGCATCATGGTCGTCTGACTTGTCGCCAAGTAAAAAGTTAAGGTCACGCTGGATAAGTCTGAGCCGGCTCTTCGTTTGGTTTTGATTAGAGTCTAAATGACCTGAGTTCTCTAGATGATTGATGATAAAATCTGTTCTAACAGCCATGTGCTGGCTACGTAAGAAGTTAAGGGTTTCTAAGCGTCTTAAAAAAGTCTTCATTTTCCGTTATCTTTATCTTCACTTTCAGCTAAACGCTTGGCGTCTAGTTGGGCAAAAAATACGGCCATTTCTGCTTGCATCATCTCTGGGGTTTCTAAGCAAATAGGGCCAATTTTTCCTGAGCGTAACTCATGCAATACAATGGTCGCTGCTTGGTGAATGTCAATAATACCACCGGCACGTAAACAGCCTCGTTTGCTGCCGATAAAAGATAAAAGATCCAAGCTATTGTTGAAATCATTGAGTTTGTTTGTATTACCCAGTTTAAAACGTGAGCAGAGTGCGTCTGGGTAGGTAGAAACAAGATAGTCGAGTGTAAAACAAGCAACTGACTCGTATTCCATTGCAGTATCTTTAATTGCGCCCGTCGCGGCTAAGCGATAACCACAGCTTTCAGGGTCGAGCTTTGGCCAAAGTACACCCGGAGTATCAGAAAGAACAATGCCGTTGTCTAAGTTAATTTTCTGCTGGCGTTTTGTGACGGCGGGTTCATTACCTACTTTGGCGATATTCCTTCCTGCCAGGGCATTGATTAAGGTCGATTTACCGACATTAGGAATGCCCATAATCATTGCATTAATGGCTTTATCTGAGTTGGCGCGATGAGGTGCAAGCTTTCGGCACAAGTTTGCGATAGCGTTTTTATTGTTTAGGCTGTTTGCAGATAGAGCGAGAGTTTTGATGGTTTCATCTTTTTCATAATAATTCTGCCAGCTCTTAATAATATCAGAGTCAGCTAAATCAGCTTTATTCAAAATCTTAATGCAAGGTTTATCGCCTTTTAATTTTTGAATCATCGGGTTAGCACTGCTAAATGGAATGCGAGCATCTAATACTTCGATCACCACATCAATGTCTGACATGACTTTCTTTATTTCTTTTTGGGCTTTGTGCATATGCCCGGGAAACCATTGAATAGCCATTAGGCAATGAGTCCTTGTTTCTGAAGATCTGC
The DNA here is from genome assembly GCA_963974595.1 of uncultured Oleiphilus sp. GTDB lineage: Bacteria > Pseudomonadota > Gammaproteobacteria > Pseudomonadales > Oleiphilaceae > PZPK01. Next base: position 48,413 of record CAXBDA010000015.1, read on the forward strand.
AATATGCTTGTTTTTTAATGAAACATAATTATTTGCGGTATAGCAGAAGAATGACTTTTCTTTATCCGAAAGTACTCGGGCTTGTTTGGCAGGGCTACCTTTATATAAGAAACCCGATTCGAGGGTTTTACCCGGTGGAACGACGCTTCCAGCTGCTAAAATGACCTCTTCTTCGATCACAGCACCATCCATTACAATTGCCCCCATTCCAATCAGTACGCGATCTTTAATCGTGCAGCCATGAAGTAATGCCTTGTGGCCAACGGTAACATCTGAACCGATCGTTAAAGGAAAACCATCAGGATTGAACGGGCCGGCATGAGTGATATGCAGTACTGAACCATCTTGAATGCTGGTACGCTCGCCGATTGTGATGTGATGCATGTCACCTCTTATCACAACTAAAGGCCAAATAGAGCTGTTGCTGCCAATATTGACATCGCCAATGACGATAGCGGTAGGGTCAATGAAAACGTTATCGCCAAATTTTGGGCTATATTCAAGGTAGGAACGGACTGATTTGTTCATATCGTGGTGCATCTTTTCTAGGTGAATGGAGCGGTTTTTTGTATTTGGTATTTAAGGGTTGAAATATGATAAAACGTAGAGCATAGCGAAATTTAAAAATGTTCACCAGTGCCCAGAACTTAAGCCTGCTGATCGCTAAGATGAATCATTAAGTTTTAGATTTTTAGGCTAGTGTTGAGAATAGGAAGCGTCTAAGATAATCGTTCCCCAATAGCTATGTTTAATGCATCCACATCAAGAGAGATTACCACCTTATATGAACCCTCTGTTAGCAAATTCAGCAAGACCCGATTTTGAAGCTATTTCCATCGCCGACTTTGAGTCTGCTCTTGAACTTGTCGTCAAAGAAAATCGCCAGTTAGTTTCTGATTTGATCAGCAAAGGCGAAGACACTTGGGATACGCTTGCCTTTCCCTTGGAAGAAGCCGATGACCGGCTTAATAAAGTTTGGTCGGTTGTTTCACATTATAACTCTGTGCTGAATTCTGGTGAGCTACGTGAAATTTATAAGCGGCTTATTAGTTTACTCACCGACTACAATACTGAAATGGGGCAAAACGTCGCGCTTTTTGAAGCTTACCAGCGTTTGGCAGATCGAGCTGACTTTTCATCCTTATCACAAGCACAGCGGCAGTCGATAAAACATATATTACGCAGCTTTAAACTGTCAGGTGTCGCTCTGCCTGAATCGGAAAAGCAAGCTTATTCAGAACTCAAGAAAAAGCTCTCTCGTTTGTCGAACATCTTTTCAGAAAATGTCCTGGATGCGACTCAAGCATGGACATTGCATATTGAAACTAAAGATCAGCTGCCCGGTTTGCCAGAGAGTACGTTGCAATTATTGGCAAGTCTGGCCAAAGAACATGACCATGAAAGTGGTTATCTGCTGACCTTGGATGCACCTTGTTACTTGCCTGTGATGACCTATTGTGAGGACTCTTCAATCAGAGAAAAAATGTATGAAGCCTTTATGACACGTGCTTCGGAGCAAGGTCCGCATGCAGGTAAATGGGATAATACTGGAACCATCCAAGAAATACTGAGCGCTCGCCAAGCGCTTGCAAAATTATTATCGTTTGATAATTATGCTCACCAATCATTGGCGACTAAAATGGCAGAATCTGTCGATGAAGTGGTCACTTTCCTCGAACAGTTGGCCGATAAGGGGCGCGAATTTGCTAATCAAGAGCTCAAAGCTTTAAAAGCTTTTGCGAAACAAGAGTCGGGTTCGGATATTTTTAATATTTGGGATAGCGCTTTTTATTCTGAAAAATTAAAGCAAAAACGTTTCGATATTTCGCAAGAAGAGTTGCGTCCTTATTTCCCTGCGCCAACTGTCTTGAATGGCTTATTCGAAATAGTTAAACGCTTATTCAATATAGAGGTGGTCGCTAAACCAGAGGTAAGTAGCTTTCATCCTGATGCGTGTTACTACAGTATTTTGTCTGAAGGCAAAGAAATTGCCGGCTTTTATTTAGATCTTTATGCCAGAAAAAATAAACGTGGTGGCGCCTGGATGGCGGACTGCCGTTCTCGTCGATGTTTGTCAGATGGCTCTATTCAGCTGCCTGTAGCTTTTTTGGTGTGTAACTTTACGCCCCCCGTTGATGGTAAATCCAGTTTACTGACACATAATGAAGTCATTACATTATTTCATGAGTTTGGTCATGGTCTTCATCATATGCTGACCGCGGTGGATGTGGCTGGTGTGTCTGGTATTGCAGGGGTGCCTTGGGATGTGGTTGAATTGCCGAGCCAGTTGTTAGAGAACTGGTGCTGGCAAGAAGAATCCTTAGGGATGATGAGTGAGCATTTCGAGACTGGCGAGCCTTTGCCAAAAGATATGTTAGATAAAATGTTAGCAGCGAAGTGTTTCCAAAGTGGCATGATGATGATGCGCCAAATTGAATTTTCGCTCTTTGATTTCTTACTTCATCGTGACTTTTCCGAGAAAGAAAATAATGATGTTCTTGCTCTGATGGATTATGTCAGAAATAAAGTGTCTGTTATCAAACCACCAGAATACACTCGTTTTAGTCATGCCTTTAGCCATATTTTTTCAGGGGGTTATGCTGCTGGATATTACAGTTATAAATGGGCTGAAGTTTTAGCTGCTGATGCCTTTTCTCGTTTTGAGGAAGAAGGGATTTTTAATCCACAAACAGGTTTGGATTATAAAGAGCATATCTTGCAAAAAGGTGGTTCGTTAGAGGCGGTTGATATGTTTGTGAACTTTCGAGGGCGCAAGCCAAGTGTGGAACCCTTGTTAAGGCAAGCCGGTATGAAAGTATGAACACCCCAAAGCGCTTTATTGCCGGAGCGGTATGCCCAAAATGCGCCGAAATGGATCGCTTGGTAAGTTACTCGAATGATAACGACACATTTAAAGAGTGTGTCGCGTGTGGTTTTATTGAAAAACAGTTGGTGCAAGTTGCACGAAATGAACTAGATACCCGAGTGAATCATTCTCCAGCGCCTGAAGAAGAGGCTGCTCAGATTGTGCAGATTATTTTACCGACTAAATAAATGTTTATAGTGCTTTAGCTATATTTGGTTGGTGAATAATAAATGCAGCTTTTTCTATAGATACTCTAGCTGCTCCCGAGAAAAAAACAGGATCACCATCGAGTTGCATAAAAACTTTATTTGACCCGCTTAGTCGAACTTCTTTTAGTTGAAGATAGCCCATTCTTGAGTCTGGGCTCGGTTTTTGTTTGGTGGCGTTAAAAAAAGCGGTGAGCGTGGCGAGTTGAGAGCCTGTCTTGTTATAGGCTAAATCTAATAAACCATCTTGATAATTAGCCTCTGGTGTTAAAGACCAGCCCTTAGCGTATGTTTTCATGTTGGCAAGTATGATATGAGTGCTGACACTTAAGGCTTTTTCAGATTCGACTTTGATGGGCAGCGAGTGCGGTTTTATCAGGGCTAGTATGCCTGCTAGTGCGTAAACTAGATCACCCCAAAATTGATATAAACGCTGCAGTTTTCCTAAACGCAATTGGTTGACCATATGGACAATCTTGGCACCGAAACCTATTTCAAGCATGGCTAAAAAGATCATCGGGGCTTCATGTTCGGGTGTTAGGATGCCGATATCTACGGCAGTAGTGGTGCTTGAATCAAGCATATTTAAGGCTTTTCTTGGGTTCAGTGGTATACCGAGCTCTCTGGCAACGACGTTGGCATTGCCCATGGGGATAAATGCTATTTCAAGCGTTACTTTATGTTTTCTTAAGCCCGTTATTAGTTCTCTGAGTGTGCCATCGCCACCAATTAAAATGACTAAATCGATAGCGTTGGTCAACTGAGCTGAAAGGCCGTTTTCTATATGGCCTGCGTGAGTACTTTGGGTATTTAAAACAACCTGCCAAGCTCTCTTTTGTGCGAACTGTTCGGCTTCTTCAGCCATTTTTAAGGCTTGGCCTTTGCCTGCAAAGGGATTACATAAAATAGCAATGCGTTTTGTATTTGCAGATGAGGTGTTATTGTTATTCAAGCTTAATCCTGTTGCGTGGGGATATGGATTCGAGCCATAAGTATTATTTCCGACTCAGGCTCGTAAAAGGGCCTAATAATCGACTTGTTCCTCAAGAATTGCAAGTACGTTAGATAAGACTTCTTTCATGTCCGTGAGGGTGTGTGTGCGTCTCACTATATCGCCCAAATCCTGCTCAAGTGATGTGACTTTTGACATCGCTCTTCTAATGCCTTCGGTGATAAATTCGTATGGGTAGTGATGATCCTGAATGCTTAACTTATTGAGTTCAGCGACTTCCTGAGAAAATAAACTGATAATGTCGTAGATGAAATCTTTATGTTCGATATTAGATGCTTCCCAGTAGGCATCATCAAGTAACTCGCTGAATGCCATAAACTCGTTCATGACATGGGCTATGGAAGGTTTTGACATGCTAATCTCCTTTAACGTTATGCTCCATAAGCATAGCAGAAGCATATGAAAAGAATGTTAAATTTACACTCGATGTAACATATCGTTTCCAATTTAACGCTTGCTTGCAAAGCTTTTCGTTTGCTTACCTCTTAGTGATAACCAGGTCAGGTTATGGTGGGTGTCGAAGCTTATACTCAAAGATCAATTGTGTATGGAGAGCAGTCATGGCCACACTTCAGTTTCAGCGGGAGCAATTAGCCAAAGAATTATGCGTAATAGAGCTTAAGTTACAAGCTTTAAAAAGGCAGGGAGTGTGTGATATAAGTGCATTAAAGCAATTACAAGATGCTCAGGCTCGCCACCAGCAATTGCTGCAAATGATTAACCAGCACTTAAAGCTATCTTTGACTGTAAGCCCTAAAA
>CAXBDA010000016.1:0-53214 GCA_963974595.1 uncultured Oleiphilus sp.
GGTAGCCTTAGATTCAGAGTTTCTTCACCTAAATGATCCAGCTTTAGGAGTACATGATCTTTGTTTGGCCCACAACCACGACCTTCAAGAATTTCCATAACCATTGATCGAGCAACAACATCTCGACCAGCAAGGTCTTTTGAGTTTGGCGCATAACGTTCCATGAAACGTTCACCTTCACTATTTATCAGGTAACCACCTTCACCACGGCAACCCTCAGTAACAAGCGTGCCTGCACCCGCAATACCTGTTGGGTGAAATTGCCACATTTCCATATCCTGGCCTGGAAAACCAGCTCTAAGCGCCATCCCCATACCATCACCAGTATTAATGAGTGCATTGGTTGTTGATTGATAGATACGCCCAGCACCCCCCGTTGCCATGACCGTTGCTTTCGCTTTAACGTAAACTGTTTCACCCGTTTCGATGCAAATAGCAATCACCCCGACAACAGAACCTTTTTGGTTTTTCACCAAATCGACGGCATACCATTCATTGAGAAAAGTTGTACCACCTTTTAAATTACCTTGGTAAAGGGCATGCAATAAAGCATGACCCGTTCTGTCAGCTGCCGCGCAGGTACGCGATGCTTGTGTGGGGTTATCCGGACCTTTTGACTGGCCACCAAATGGTCGCTGGTAAATTCTACCTTCTTCAGTTCTTGAAAATGGCAAGCCCATATGATCCAACTCAAATACAGCTTGTGGTCCAACCGAACACATATATTCGATTGCATCCTGATCACCGATATAATCGGAACCTTTAACTGTATCGTACATATGCCAGCGCCAATCATCATTAGGATCTGCACTCGCTATAGCACACGTTATGCCGCCTTGAGCAGAAACAGTATGAGAGCGTGTCGGAAATACTTTAGTAATACAGGCTGTTTTTACACCAGATTCAGTAAGCTGCAACGCTGCTCGCATCCCTGCACCGCCACCGCCTATCACGATGGCATCATAATTGAGTGTTCTTAATTTAGACATTCTTTACAGCCCCCACAATATCTGCACGCCCCAGACCACGTATACGAACATGACCAGACCACTAAGCGCTTGAAATAAAAATCGAAATACCATTGCTTTAATATAATCAGTAGATATTGTCCACAGACCTATCCAGGCATGAGCACCAAATGAGAGTAAAGCCATCAATGAAAATATACGGACCCAAGTCTGGGCAAAAAAAGTTGACCACTGCGTATAGGTTAAATCCGGATTAAGAATTAAATAACCAACAATAAATAACGTGTATGCTGCAAGCACGATCGCACTAACACGTTGAATCATCCAATCATAAAGGCCACTACGCCCAAAACTAGTTACACTTGCTACCACAACCATACTCCTACTGCTAAGATCAGTATTGCTGAAACGGCGATAACGATTTTAGAACCAAACACGCCACCTTCTAGAGTTTCTCCGATACCAACATCCATTAATAAATGTTTCACACCCGCAACCAAGTGATATAGCAAGGCTGAAACGATACCCCAGATTATTAATCTGACAAATAAACCACTTAAGCATTCTTTTACAGTGTTAAAACCCTCTTCACCAGAGAGTGACAATTCAAAGAAATACATCAAAATAGCCACACCCACAAACAGAACAATGCCTGTTGCACGATGAACAATTGACGTTAAAGCGGGGAGCGGAAAACTGAATTGAGTTAGATCGAGATTTACAGGTCGTTTATCTTTCACAGCACATATACTCTCTCAATATTGGTACGTTCACTTACATGAACTTATTTAAGTAGCCAGAATAGCCTATAAAAACAGAACCAACTACAACCGTTGTAATTTTAGTATTACGATAAGAAATCAAGCACAACTAAAATAGCCAAATTAACATAAACACTACTTCAGCCAATCTACTTTCAATGCTAAATTTTGGAAACGAATTATAGGGGCTCAATACACGAAATACAAACACAAGAAAAAAAGAAAACCTAAATACCTATAAGCATAAAAAAAGCTACCTACCTATTACCCATTAGTTAGGACAACAAGCGGCCTTGCACCATTAACTATTTGACGTATTAAAAAAAACAGCCTAACTTGTAGGACATATTTTTTATTAACACTACACTAAAAACATATTGATAAAAACAAACTTAAATTAACCGCTTCAATTTGGTTCAAATTGACAGCTTAAGCACAAATTTAGCGCACACCTTAGACTCACCCGCTCAAAATATAGACAAATTTGTTCTTAATATTTTGTCTAAACGAACAAGCGTGACTCTCAGGAATCTATTTGGCATAATGCGCGAACTTTTTTAGTCGCCTTTGTAATTTTCTTAAACAATATCGCTCATGAAGAGAAAGAGAACTTTTAAAAACAGCTTTCTTTTTTATGCGCTATTAAAGAGAATAGACATTGGCTCACTCCATAAACTAACAGGAGAGCACCATGACTGATAAAAAAGCTCAGTTATCGGTAGATGGCAAAACCATCGATTTACCCATTTATTCAGGCTCCGTCGGGCCGGATGTAATAGATGTACGAGGCCTAGTATCAGAAGGTGTCTTTACTTATGACCCCGGATTCGTATCTACAGCTGCATGTGAATCAAAAATAACCTATATCGATGGTGCAAAAGGCATTTTACTTCACCGTGGTTACCCAATAGAACAGCTTGCCGATCAATCTGACTATTTAGAACTGTGCCATCTCCTTCTTCATGGCGAACTCCCCACTAAAGCTGAAAATGAGAATTTCAGAGCAACCGTTCAGAACCATACAATGGTTCACGATCAGGTTAATCAATTTTTCAAAGGCTTCAGACGAGACGCTCACCCCATGGCAATCATGTGCGGTGTTGTCGGCGCTCTATCTGCCTTCTACCACGACACAATGGATATCTCGGACACCCAGCATCGCGAAATCGCCGGCTTCAGACTAATAGCCAAGATGCCAACCATTGCAGCCATGTGCTACAAATACTCTATCGGCCAGCCTTTCATGTATCCTAGAAATGATCTCGACTATGCCGAGAACTTTTTACACATGATGTTCAGCACGCCCGCCGGAGATATTAAATTCGATCCTGCCATCTCAAAAGCAATGGATAAAATATTCATGCTTCACGCAGATCACGAACAAAATGCATCTACATCGACAGTTCGTCTTGCGGGCTCGACTGGCGCAAATCCATTCGCATGCATTGCCTCAGGCATCGCTGCCCTTTGGGGACCAGCACACGGTGGCGCCAACGAAGCCGTATTAAGCATGCTGAATGAGATTGGTGACGTCTCTAGAATTGATGAATATGTCGCCAAGGCAAAAGACAAAAATGATCCTTTTCGCCTAATGGGCTTCGGGCATCGCGTTTATAAGAACTTTGACCCTCGCGCTAAAGTTATGCGTGAAACCTGTGAAGAAGTTTTAAAAATTCTTGGGCTTGAAAATGACCCATTGCTAAAAATTGCTCGTAGATTAGAGCAGATTGCACTGGAAGATGAATACTTCATTCAGCGCAAACTTTATCCAAATGTTGATTTCTACTCTGGCATTATTTTAAAGGCCATTGGAATCCCAGAGTCAATGTTTACCGTGATATTCGCCATGTCCAGAACCATAGGCTGGTTCTCTCACTGGAATGAAATGGTCAGCACAGACTATAAGATTGGCCGGCCTCGCCAACTGTATACAGGTTACCCCAAAAGGGATTACCCATCTAAATAGCATCATCCAGAACCCAAAAAACAAAGCCCGCACAGATTATTCATGCGGGCTTTTTAGTTTTAGACTCAACATTAAAAAATAATTCAGATCTACAAAAAAACCGGCCTCAGACAACTGAAAACCGGGCCTTGCAACAGAATTAATAGGTAGTAGAGAAGACTACCAGCAATAAAACTAGCTATCCGCTAAAAAGAACCATGTATCTAAAACCGAGTCAGGATTAAGAGAGACACTGTCAATTCCCTGCTCCATCAACCACTTTGCTAAATCCGGGTGATCTGAAGGCCCCTGACCACAAATCCCAACATACTTACCCGCACTTTTACATGCATCAATCGCATTAGACAATAAGACACGAATTGCATCATTTCGCTCATCAAACAGGTGCGCAATAATTCCCGAGTCCCTATCTATCCCTAAGGTCAGCTGAGTCAAATCGTTGGAGCCAATCGAAAACCCATCAAAGTGTTCTAAAAATTGCTCCGCTAAAATGGCATTTGCTGGCAATTCACACATCATAATCACTTTAAGGCCATTTTCACCACGCTTTAAACCCTTATCAGCAAGAAGATCAACTACCTGCTTAGCCTCACCTACCGTTCTAACAAATGGCACCATCACCTCGACATTAGTGAATCCCATTACATTTCGAACTCTTTTTAAAGCCTCACACTCAAGATAGAAACAGTCTCTGAATGTCTCAGAAATATATCTGGAAGCACCTCGAAAACCCAACATAGGATTCTCTTCATCCGGCTCATAAAGTGTACCGCCGATCAAGTTAGCATACTCATTTGACTTAAAGTCAGATAAGCGCACTATTACTTTTTTAGGATAAAAAGCGGCCGCTAAGGTAGAGATGCCTTCAACTAACTTATCAATATAAAAATCAACTGGAGAAGCATAACCACTCGTTCTCTTTTCAACTACCAACTTTACCTCAGAAGGAAGGCTATCAAAATTCAGTAGCGCTTTGGGATGAACACCAATCATTCTATTGATAATAAACTCCAGCCTTGCCAAGCCGACACCATCATTTGGCAAGGCCTGAAAATCAAAAGCACGATCCGGATTACCCACATTCATCATCACTTTAAAATCAAGGTCGGGCATGGTATCGACTGAGTTTTCCTTTAACTCGAAGTCAAGAAGCCCCTCATAGATAAAGCCGGTATCACCTTCAGCACAGGAAACCGTTACATTTTGTCCGGTTTTTAAGATATCACTCGCATCACCACAACCCACTACCGCAGGTATACCAAGCTCTCTTGCAATAATAGCTGCATGACAGGTCCTTCCACCACGATCTGTAATGATCGCTGAGGAGCGTTTCATAACAGGCTCCCAATCAGGGTCTGTCATATCAGTAACCAAGACATCCCCTTCCTGAACCTGATCCATATCTGATAAGTCATTAATAACACGAACAGGACCACTACCAATTTTCTGCCCAATAGAACGCCCTTCAACCAAGACATTTCCGGTTTCTTTCATCAAATATCGCTCAAGAATGGTTGCACTGGAACGACTTTTTACAGTCTCTGGACGCGCCTGAACGATATACAATAAGCCATCATCACCATCTTTCGCCCATTCTATATCCATAGGACGCTGATAATGTTTCTCTATAATTAGAGCTTGGCGAGTCAATTCGTTTATCTCGTCATCAACCAATGAGAATACTGATCTCAACGTTTTTTCCACTTTCACAGTTTCAACTAAGGCATCACTATCATCTTGGCTATAGATCATTTTGATTGCTTTACTACCCAAATTCCGTCTGAGTATCGCCGGCCTTCCCGCTTCAAAAGTCTGCTTGTGCACATAAAACTCATCTGGATTCACGGCACCTTGAACAACCGTTTCGCCCAGACCGTATGATGAGGTAATAAACACCACATCACGGAAGCCTGATTCAGTATCTAAGGTAAACATAACACCTGAACTTGCCGTTTCGCTTCGGACCATTTTCTGGATACCAGCCGATAATGCAACTTCACCATGATCGAACTCATGATGAACACGGTAAGAAATAGCACGGTCATTGAATAAAGAAGCAAAGACCTCTTTAACAGATTGTTTTACTTGGTCAATGCCTTTGACATTTAAAAAGGTCTCCTGCTGCCCTGCAAAAGATGCTTCTGGTAGATCCTCGGCAGTTGCAGAAGATCTAACAGCAACTGACAGCTCAGCATTACCATTTTGCAGCTTTTCAAACGCCTGCTCTAAACTTTCATCAAGCGATTTCGGTAAAGGTGATGCCATCACCCATGAACGTATTTCAGCCCCGACTTGAGCGAGCGCATTTACATCATTAACATCAAGCTGAGCTAAGGCTTGGTTTATTTTTTCATTCAGACTATTAGCAGATAGAAACTCCCAATATGCTTTGGACGTCGTAGCAAAACCATTAGGGACTCTTACTCCAGCAGAAGAAAGGTGACTAATCATTTCACCAAGCGAGGCATTTTTACCTCCAACTCGCTCTACATCATTCATTCCCAGCTGATCAAACCAGACAATATAATCCTGCAAAACCTTTCTCCTATTTCTATACATCATCCCCTTTGTAAGGGGATATCAAAATGTTATGTATCTTTGTGAATACGGCTCAACCAATAAGCCTGCGACTTTAGATACAATTCCAAACGGGTGAGAATTGTAACACTTTATGCTAAATTAATTAAAATTATTACCACGACAACTTGAACCTAACAGGATAGTCATGAATTCTCACCGCACTGCATTTTTTATCTCTGATGGCACTGGCATCACCTCGGAAGCTCTCGGAATGAGTTTATTAGCACGCTTTGAAAGCTATAATTTCACTAAAGTAACCCTACCCTATGTAGACAGCATAGAAAAAGCCAAGGAGACTGCCATTAAAATTAACGCGGCAGCAAAAAGAGATGGTGCCAAAGCCATCATTTTTGACACTGTAGTGGATGATGGTATTAGAAAAATAATTACAGGAAGCGATTCTTTCATAATCGATATTTTTGCAGCCTTCCTTGCCCCACTAGAACAGGAATTAGGTTCAGAATCATCCTATAATGTCGGTAGAACAAGAATCACAAAGAACACCCGCTATGATCAAAGAATTCAGGCCATCAATTACGCTTTAGACAACGATGATGGCGCTAGGACAAAACTCTATGATCAGGCAGATGTGATTTTAGTGGGCGTGTCGAGAAGCGGAAAGACACCCACATGCTTATATTTAGCCATGCAATACGGCATTAAAGCCGCAAACTACCCGATCACAGAAGAAGACATTAAAGACCAAGTACTACCATCACAACTCAAGAGGTATAGAGAAAAGTTATTTGGACTAACGATTGAACCAGAAAGATTGGCCATGATCAGGAATGAGCGTAAAGCTAACTCCCGCTACTCTTCTGTTAAACAGTGTAATTTTGAAGTAGAAGAAGTCGAGCTCATGTACAAGAGGGAACGCATCCCATTCATGAATACAACGCATTATTCTGTTGAAGAAATCGCCACCCGAATTATGGTACAAGCACAAATCGAGCGGCGCTGTTAAGCTAATTTAAAGTTCGTGAACCTCAAAACCTAATTTAAGTAATTCATCTTTATTGGCAGATTGTGTAATAAGCCCAAAACTAGCAAATTCAGGGCTTAAGTACTCATCCGCCACTCTCAACAAATCATCGATTGTCACTTGTAAAACCTGACTACGAAAACCCTCTCGGTGCTCTCTTGACCTTCCAAATAAGTCACTATGGAAATCGCCTTTCGCTTCTCCAGAAGGCGAGCGCGGCTTATCAATTGATGAAATAACACCCAATATAGCCTGCTCCAAAGCTTCAGCATCATGTTCTGTTTCTTTTAACCACCTCACTGACGCATCAAAATCGTCCAACGTTTCGGTGAGCCGTGGGTCGCGATATGAATAAAATTTAAAGGCTGCCGCAGCAGAATCTTGACTCGCGCCACCGCCATACGCACCACCTTGCTCACGGACAGCTCTATGAAGAAAACCGTTACGCAAAAACCCACCTAAAACCGTTAAAGCAGGCGCATCTAAATGGGAGGCATCGACTGTTTGATAGGCCTTTGCGCAAAAGTTAACCTGAGTAGACGTCAACCAAGCTTCTTTGACATTTTCACGTTTTGACGCCAAAGAAAAGCCATCCCTATTATCAGAGCCGACTCCCTTATCTTTAGTGTTGACATAACTAGCCATTGATTCTGCATAACTCTCTTCAGAAACAATTAAGTATTCTCGTTTGGAGACTAAAACATGCCGATGTATTTCTTGCAGCTTGTTAGTCAACTCAATGATTGCATCATTGTTTGATTCATCAGATTGAGACAAGGCATCATCTAAGGCTTTGATAGACTTAATACCCATAACACCATGCAACTGGTAACTCATATAAGAAACAGGACTCATTTGACTGCTCGCCACCCCCATTGCCAATGCATGGCCATTACTGGTAACTGACTGCTCACGCCTCGCCCTGATTTGAGCCACCAATTCACGAATACGCTCAAACTCATCAAAACGCACTTCTGTCAGCGTTTGAATTAAAATATCAGCAAGTGCCTCATAATTTCTGCTCAGTGCTTTACCCGAGAAAATCAGCTTACCTTGAACTTCTTGAAGTTTATTCAATTGAGATTTGACTGAGCTAAAAACAGAAATCCCTCCTGTCAAAGCAGACTGCTGATTTTGAACATCCAAATAACTCGATTCACCCACACCTAAGCCAGAAAGAATCGTGGTGTAAATAGGAAGTACGTCTAGCAAATCTTGTTTTAAAGCAGGAAGGTCAATAATAATTTGCTGATAAACCAAGCCATTTGTTCCTTGATAATAACAGGTTATATTGTCAGCAATATTCGACTTAACCGCAGTAGGAAAGCTCAAACTAAGCGGTACATCTTCAATACCAACTTTAGGAAGAATGGATTCGTCATCCTTCCTTCTTTGGCGCTCATTTAAAATAGCCGCCTGATCAATTATTTTTTGCTGCTGCTCAGCATTTAAAGCCGACTTTTTCTGAGATAGCTCTTTTTCTAATAGCGCCTGACGAACTGCGCCAAAATTGATATCCGGCTTTAGTGATAACGTAATTCTATGCGGGTTATCAATTAGGCATTTTTTCACCAATGACTTAAAGTATTCTGGGTTCTTCACTTTTTCACGAAGTTTTTCGATGACAGGCTCAAGATCCAACAGTTCGACAGGGTCACCACCATGTAACATCGGTGGTAAAGCAGCCAAGATCAACTGCAAACCATAAGGATAACTATCACCGACAATTTCGCGCTGACTCAACTCTAACTGATGAAGCACAGCTTCTAACCTTTCCTGTGCAACCCCTTCATCCGCTACTTTCTTTAGCACACCTAGAATTTCATTTTCTAAGGTTTCTTCGGTGCCGTTATCACCACCTTCGATACCACAAACAAAAGCCATTTCTCTATTCGAATCTTCCAAACCACACAATGGAGAAGGCGCATGCCCGAGCTTGGTTCCTTCTAAAAATCGCTGTAAGGGCGCTGCACTATTCTCAAATAAGACATCAGACAACAAATGTGCTTCAAGATTCTGCTCCAAATCAAAACTATGCCCTAATAACCAACCTACCACGATATGCGTTTTATGCGAGGTAGGCTCATCTTTCTCAATCGGGTAATTTTCCTGAACACGAATCGGTGCGCAATACCTAAGCTCATCAGGAATTTCTATTTTTGCAGCTTTCTTTGTAAATCGAGAAAGAGCAAAACGATGCATTTTCTCTTGATGTTCACTTGCTGGTATATCGCCAAAGGTTAAGAAAACCGCATTACTAGGGTGATAATGCTTCTCATAAAAACGCTTAAGATCTTGATAACTCAATTGAGTTATCTGCTCAGGATCACCACCACTATTAAAATGATAGGTGGTTGTCGGGAATAAATGCCGCGTAAAGGTTTGCCACAGCTGACTGACAGGGGAGCTCATCGCCCCCTTCATTTCATTGTATACAACACCTTTATAAGTCAGCTCAGAATTCGAATCACCTTCCGTCGAAAACTCTAAACGATGCCCTTCTTGTAAAAAATCCATCTCGTCCAGGCGGGAGAAAAATACCGCATCAAGATAAACTTCCAATAGGTTATTAAAGTCTTTCTTATTTTTACTCGCAAAAGGGTAAGCCGTCCAATCGCTACTTGTAAACGCATTCATAAAGGTGTTTAAAGAACGACGAATCATCATAAAAAATGGATCACGCACCGGATATTTCTCACTGCCACATAAAGCAGTATGTTCCAGAATATGCGCTACCCCTGTATTATCTAAAGGCACCGTTTTTAACCCGACAAGGAAAACATTTTCACTATTACTGGATGCAAAGTGAAGGTGCTTTGCCCCTGTCCCTACATGCTCATACTCTTCAATCATTACATGTAGCGCGTCAATTGCTTGTGTTCTAATCAATTTAAAGTGTTTATCTAACGTTGATACTACCATATACAAAAAATACCTTATCTATGCACAAACGATGACAGCCTTGCTAAGTAAATATTTCCAACAAGACTTACATTATTAAAATGGAGAGAAATATATTGAAAGCTTAAAAAGAACGAACCTGAAGCGTTAGAATAATAATCTAGTACCAGTTCATGCCCAGCCTAACAATATCGAGAGAAAAAGACTATTTTTCAAGTAAATTTAGCAAAAGTATAGCAGGCAAAAATATGTGACTCAGCATACAATTACATTGTTTTCACAAGCATTTTTTTTATTTTGATACTAGACTCTTATTTATTATAGGCTACCGGCAATTATTTATGATGAGCTATTGGCAATTAATATAAACTATTAAAAAATTAGCCGACCACCTTCAAAACTCAAACTATACTTTGAGAGCGTTGTTAAACTTCTTGCTTAAACAAAATTTCAAACATGAGTATACCTGCTCATTACACATTAGGAAGGATCGTTATAAATGGTCGATTTAAGACCTCTTCTGTTTATTAATTCATTAATGATTTTACTTTTGGTTGCTGCCAGCTTTGTGTCGGTAGATCAGTCGCCTGAAAGTGATAGCAAACTAACAGGGCTTGCTTCAGCTGAAGCGGCTTCCGAAGAAAATAAAATCATACCCTCGAATAACACCAACCAACCATTGACTAATGACAAGAGCAAACAAGTTTTAGCTGCACTCAAACAAACGGAAGACCTGTCTTTCGCACAAGAGCCCATTTTTGCAGATGAGCAACCTTTAAAGAAAATCATCTTGGATGAAAAAACACCTGCTCAAGCGCAACCTTCGAAAAAACAAACCATTACGACCAAAGAGCCCAATATTAGTAATGACGTTGTGTCATTTGAAAATACTCCCCCCCCACAAAAACGAGTTATTACCACAGGTACGCTTGTTGTCAGATCTAATGTCACGGATGATACCGTACTGGTTAATGGCAAACCTTACGGGCCAACAAAACTAGAGCTAAAACTAACACCTGGCAACTACGCGATAGAAGTCGCGAAACAAGGTTATCAAAGCTGGAAAGCTAACATAGATATACGCAGAGGCTCTACCCAAACAATTAATGCAGAACTCGAGCACGTCACTAAAGTTCATTATGCAAATAGTGTTTGGGAAAACGATATAAAAACAGGTGGAGGCTCTTATATCGAGGAAGGCAAGCTAGAATACAATGGCTCTTTTGTGAACGGAAAATTCCATGGTAATGGCGCTGTCAGATATGCCAACGGCATGAAATACCAAGGACAATGGTTTGAAGGCAAAATGCAAGGACAAGGCACCTTAACAACCACTGAAGGCGATACCTATATTGGTGAAATGAATGACAATAAATTTAATGGCGAAGGCACTCTCACCAAAGCAACTGGCGATATCTATATAGGCTTTTGGATTGATGGTGTGTTAAATGGTCAAGGCTCTCTGACTACGAAACAGGGTTTGCTCTATGTCGGCGGTTTTGCAGATAATTTATTTCACGGTAACGGCTCTCTTACCTATCCAGATGGCGGCCACTATGAAGGTTCATTCTCTAACGGCATGTTCCATGGCAAAGGTGTAGAAACCTATTCGAACGGTAAGAAGTATGCCGGTCAGTTTATTGATGGCCTCTATCACGGCAATGGTGAAATCCTTAACCCGAATGGCAGTAAGATCACCGGTACATTTAAAGATGGAAAGCCATTCGGCAAAGCAACGCTAACCACAGCCGAAGGTGAAATTTTTACAGCCAGATCAAGTGAGCCCGGCGTCTGTTATAGACAAAAAAGCTACAGGGCAACTGAATGCCCAGAACTCGACGGCTGGTAATAGAAGATTTAACATATTTTAAAGATAATTAGATTATTTATTTAATGAGGTTTGTGATGACAATTAAAAACGCTTTGTTGGTTGATGACTCCAAAGTCGCAAGATTTGCGTTAAATAAATTACTGGAAAAGCTCAATCTTAAAGTGGATATGGTGAGTTCTGGTGAAGATGCAATTACATTCTTAAACAGCACCAGTCCAGATGTCATATTTATGGACCATTTAATGCCGGGCATGAACGGTGTGGATGCGACAAAAATAATCAAAACAAACCAATCTACATCACATATTCCCGTTATCATGTGTACATCTAAAAAATCTGATGAATTTACAGAGGATGCCATTACCTATGGTATTTATGACGTACTAACAAAACCCGCAGAACCACAGCAAGTTATAAACCTTATTGAAAAACTAAACCAAGATATTGCACAAGACACACTTCCTAAACCTGCAATCTCGATTTCATTAAACGCTGAAGAAGAACAAGATCTGTCCGAAATGTCGAAAGTAGAGTTGCCGAATGAGCTAAAAGACCAACCACCAAGCCAAAATAGACAAAGCGTACCACTAGACAATGAAATCATTGAACAAGTAGCACGCTCTGCCGTCAAAGCAAATGTCAACAATCGGCTTCATGAATTACTCTCAAGCCTTTTTGATGAACAATATGACCATTTGAAGCGCATCCTCAGTGACTTAAAGGTGGAACAACAAGAACACCTTAAAGAAATTATGGATAATTATGCCAATCAAATTAATGAGAAAACTGAGTCAATTAAAGAAGAAGTTGCAGCTGAAGTCAGTCTATTTTTGGGCAAACAATTAGATGAATTTAAAGAAGAATTATTAAAAAGCAAAGCCCATTCCGGCTTTGACCCCACCCAGATGGAAGAGCTAAAAGACCACCTTAGTTCTGCCCAGTCTATGGATACCGAGTTTTGGCAAAAACTGCAAAGTGACGCCATCAAACAAGCTCATGAAACCTCTCGTGAAACAGCAGAAGATATTGCAGCACAAACAATTGAATCATATATCCGAAAAAACAGACAAGAATCCAACAAGTTTTATGGCATAGCATTAGCTACTAGTATTGGTATATTTGCTGTAGGTCTTGCCGCTATTGTTGGCTTTTTCTAGAGGCCTTTAATCGCCCAAGTAATAACCAGCACGAACCAGATCTTCTGGTTCGTCAATATCAATTAAACAGCCATCATAAGCCAGAATTTCAGCTTTATTTTTTTCTAGAACATATTTAGCGCCTTGATCGCCTCTCAGTTTTTTTAGGGCACCAAAATAAGAATATGGAAAATAAGCTGGCACACCTAGCTTGCCACCCATTCTCTTATATGAAGTACTTAGAAGCTCTCTTGGAGTCTCAGAAACCTTCAAAAAAAAATCTTTCAAAAAACCAAGCTCTATTAAAGGTTGATCTGCCAATAAAAAAACGATGCCCCGTGGATGCTGCCGCTCTAAATATTGAACACTCTCGACAATAGATCGTGACAAACCCTCAGACCACCCATCTATAAATAAAACTTTATCAAGATAAGACTTTAAGATCTCATCCCTTAAAATTGAATCACTATTTGCACCCAAAGCGACGTAAGGCTTTATATCGCAAGCCAATACTTTTTTAATAATCGACAACAACAAGGGTTGACCTTGCCAGTCTGCTAACTGCTTAGGTCTACCGAAACGTTTTGATTCACCGGCAGCCAGAATAACAACAACAAAATTTGAACCCTCAAGCATGACAAAAACCTTTCATTATTTGAATTTTTTCACTTGAAAGATAAATTAGTCTCATAGCTAAAGACCATGTAAAATACTCAAGTATTTTTTTGGACTTCCTGGATTAGCATGCAAGCAGAAACCTCATTATTTTCATACCCTAAATACTGGGCAGAGTGTTATGGAACCGCCCCCTTCCTTCCCATGTCCCGTCAAGAAATGGACGAACTGGGCTGGGATAGCTGCGATGTCATTATTGTATGCGGTGATGCCTATGTTGACCACCCAAGTTTTGGTATGGCCGTTATCGGTCGTTTACTGGAATCTCAAGGCTATCGAGTGGGTATTATTGCTCAACCAGACTGGACGTCTAAAGACGCCTTCCAGCAACTAGGCAAACCGAATCTGTTTTTTGCCGTATCTGCAGGCAACATGGATTCAATGATTAATCGCTATACATCGGATTTAAAGATTAGACATGACGATGCTTACACACCCAATAATGAAGGCGGCAGACGACCAGATAGAGCTGTCACAGTCTATAGCCAAAGATGCAAAGAAGCCTATAAAGATGCGCCTATTATTATTGGTGGTATCGAGGCAAGCCTTAGACGTATTGCTCAGTATGATTATTGGTCAGATAAAGTTAAGCGTTCAGTCTTATTGGATTCTAAAGCCGATATTCTTCTTTATGGCAACGCTGAACGCGCTATTGCAGAGATTGCCTTTAGAGTATCTCGAGGCGAACACCCCAAAGAAATGACAAATATTCGTGGTACAGCTTGTGTCGTAAAAGAGCTACCTGAAAATTGGATATTAAAAGACACATCGCGCGTTGACAGTTTCATGAAACTTGATGAGCATAACCACCCATTCAAGCAAAACCCTTATACTGACTTTGAAACAAGCAACACTTCAGATACTTCCGATATTGAAAGTTGTGCTGAAAAAAATACCCGGACATCGACGCCTGTAAATGAACCTGAAGAACAGGTAATTCGTTTCTTGCCTTTAGCAAATGCCAAAACAAAACAAGATAATACTTTTCTACTTTTACCTTCTTTTGAAAAAGTGTCTAAGGATCCTGTTTTGTATGCTCACACTTCTAGAATCTTACATTTAGAAACCAACCCCTCAAATGCACACGTTATTGTACAAGCTCATGGCAAACGCTATGTTTGGGTTAATCCACCACCAATCCCTTTATCCACTGAAGAACTTGATAGTGTTTTCGAACATGCCTATCAGAGAGTACCTCACCCTTCTTATGGCGATGCAAAAATCCCCGCATATGAAATGATTCGCTTTTCAGTCAACATCATGAGAGGCTGCTTTGGCGGTTGCTCATTTTGCTCTATTACCGAACATGAAGGAAGAGTCATTCAAAGCAGGTCTGAAAGCTCTATCATCAATGAAATTGAAAAAATTCGAGATATGACGCCCGGTTTTACCGGTACTATTTCTGACTTAGGCGGCCCTACCGCCAATATGTATCAATTAAACTGCAAGTCTGAAGAAATTCACGAGAACTGTCGCCGGCTATCTTGCGTTTATCCTTCTATCTGTAAAAATCTGGTGACCGATCACTCACCAACAACGAACTTATACCGAAGAGCCCGGAACTTACCTGGTATTAAACGCATTTTAATTGCTTCGGGCCTTCGATATGATTTAGCAGTAGAAGACCCAGAATACATTCAAGAATTGGTTACTCACCATGTTGGAGGCTATTTAAAGATAGCGCCAGAGCATACAGAATCTGGTCCTTTGTCCAAAATGATGAAACCCGGCATGGGGACTTACCATCGCTTCAAAGAGTTGTTTGATAAATATTCTAAAGAGGCAGGAAAGCAGCAGTTTCTGATACCCTACTTTATTGCAGCACATCCCGGCACTTTAGATACCGATATGCTTAACCTTGCTTTGTGGTTAAAAGAAAATGGCTTCAGGGCTGACCAAGTTCAAAACTTCTACCCATCCCCCATGGCTAGCGCAACGGCCATGTATCATTCTGAAAGAGACCCTCTTCGAAGAATTAATTACAAAACAGAAAAGGTCAGCATTCCTAAAGGTATTCGTCAACGCCGCCTTCACAAAGCCTTTTTACGTTATCACGATCCTGCAAACTGGCCACTATTAAGAGAGGCATTAAACGCTATGGGCAAAGCGCATTTAATTGGCTACGGTAAAAAACACTTAATACCACCGACACAACCCAAAAGCGCAAGCCGTAATTTAGGGAAAAACAGTCCGAAGAGTTTCAGCAATAAAGATGTTAAAAAAGGCAATTTCCAAACTCAGCATAGTGGTCTACCACCTCGCAAGAAGTCTTAACTTGATAATGGTCAAAAAGTTATTCAATCAAGCTGCCTTATTAGTCGATATACGCTAAAATATTTTTTACTGGTTGTGATAACCATTATTTATTTTCCATTCAGGAGCTACCTCATGAGCAAGAAAGATAAACTAGGTCTAGATAAAGTCATCAACCGTTTTAATAAAGAGTTTGAAAAGACATCGTCACAGTTTAATAAAATAGTCAGCGATGCATTCAAGCAACTAGAAACGTTTCAATCACACATTCAAGATCCAATTAAAAAAGTTATAGAAGACTTTGACAAGCTTCGCGATAGAGAAATGAATCGCTTCCAGTCTGAATTTGACAAAAAACTAAACGAATTTCATGAACTACAATCCCAACTGCTAGAAAAAATCGGTGTTGAACAAGCCAAACCGGCCTCTAAGAAAACAAGCAAGGCTAAGCCTGACAAAACTAACACAGCGGCTAAAAAAGCACCGGCAAAAAAAACAAGCACTAAGGCACCAGCAAAAACCAATGCAAATCCAAAACTTGCTGACATAAATGGTGTTGGCCCAGCCACAATCAAGAAACTTAATAATGCTGGTATCACTGAAGTTTCTCAGCTAGCAAAACCCTCACAAAAAGACAAAAAGATACTTGAAGGCTTTATCAAAACCAAAGGATTCGATACTTGGCAAGAACAAGCAAATAAACTAATAAAAAGTTAAGGAACTATCAGCGGAGCTTTTTCTAAAAGCTCCCTTTTTTATTTCCCTCTAAATGTAAACTCCTATTTCACAAAATCTTTAAATTTCATTACCAAAAACAGTCTTTAGGTAACGAAATACATCACATAGTTACAAGTTTATAACGAACTCATATTTTTTATTTAAATGATTCTGCCATACACTTTATTCATAGATAAATAGCACCTTTAGGGATAACATTTTCCCCAACCATCAAACTCGGATAATACCTTTGAAAAAAGCATTCACTAACGCTATGGATTACCTTTCGACGATTCAAACTATACATTTGTTTGGTTTTGGTAGTTTATTACTGCTTTCTTCGAATATGGCGTTTGCTGAGCAACTGATTGGGGCAGAAACATTCAGCCTTTTCAGGCTAATACTAAGCACTAGTTTTGCGATCATTTTTGGTTGTTTATGCTTTTTCCTATATCGCTTAAATAACAAACTTCAAAACAATATAAAAGCGCATAAAACAACAGAAAAAATGATGTCGAAGCTTAGCAGCGCCGTTACCAATAGTGGCGCTAGTATTATTATTACCGATCAAAATGGCATTATTGAATACGTTAACGAAAAGTTTTGTCGTATGACAGGCTATGAAGCAACTGAAACCATAAACAAACCCATTAATATTCTTCGCCCCAATAGCGATGAGTTCAAAAACGAGCCTTGCATACTAGACAGCCAATACCTTCTCAAACAAGATAACTGGGAAGGAGAAATGCTTTGCTCTAAAAAAGACAATTCAGAGTTCTGGAATGCCGTCACCATTTCAGCAGTATTTGATGACCACAATACCATTTCAAACTATGTCCTATCCTCTGTCGATGTCACCGCATTGAAACAAGCCAACAAACAAATGGAAAATCTGGCCTTATTTGATTCATTAACTGGGCTAGCGAATAGACGACTCTTCATTGAAAGACTCCATAGCTCTGTATTGAACGCTCGGCGACACAAGAAAATTACCGCATTGTTGTTTTTGGATTTAGACCAATTTAAACGTATCAACGACACCTTAGGGCACCAAGCCGGTGATAGACTGCTGCTAACCATTGCCGATAGGCTAAAAACCTGTGTTCGCCTTCAAGATACTGTTGCAAGGCTGGGTGGTGATGAATTCACCATACTCCTGAACGACATTACCGACATTGAAAACATCCAAGGTATTGCAAAAAACATACTGACTACGCTTAAAGAGCCTATCAAATTAGGCAAGCATGAAATAATTGTCTCGACCAGCATAGGCATTACGCTATCCCCAAATGATAGCATCAATAGTGAAACGCTCATGAAAAATGCCGATTTAGCGCTTTACATGGCAAAAGAAAACGGCAGAGATGGTTATCATTTTTTTACTGAAGCGCTAAATATTCGCGCCAACAATTTATTAGAAACAGAAAATGAGTTAAGAGAAGCCATTAAACACGGTGATTTCTACTTAAACTACCAACCTCAAATAAATCTAAAAACAGGTGAAATAGCAAGCGTAGAAGCGTTAATAAGATGGAAACATCCTACAAAAGGAGAAATTTCACCTTATGATTTTATACCCGTCGCTGAAGAAACCGGTTTAATCGTGCAAATTGGTCAATGGGTTTTACATCAAGCTTGTATGGAAATACAAGAGCTCAATGACTTAACCGGAAAATCTTTAAGGGTTGCTGTGAATTTGTCATCAAGACAGTTTGAAGACCCTGAACTTGTAAAAAATGTAGGGAAAGCGCTTTCTGATAGTGGTCTTAAGGCTCAAAATCTAGAACTTGAAGTAACTGAAAGCATGCTAATGCATGATATGAACAGTGCAATACGACAACTTAACAACATAAGGTCAACTGGCTCAACCTTGACGATAGATGATTTCGGCTCAGGATATTCATCTCTTAGTTATCTCAAAAGCCTTCCTGTCGATACCTTGAAAATTGATCAATCATTTGTCTATGACATTCCTGAAGATTTAAATGCAATGGAAATAGCTTCTGCGGTCATCGCCATCGCGCATAAGCTAAACCTGCGAGTTGTTGCTGAAGGGGTAGAAAACATAGATCAGCGAGATTTCCTGGTCATCAATGGATGCGATTATGCTCAAGGTTACTTTTTCAGCAGACCTTTATCGTGCGTTCAAATGCATGCATTCTTTGAGAGCTGTGAACGCCATACAGCTTAATTGTCATAAATTGTTAACTACCCTGGGTTGTGTGACCTCCAGCACTTTTTAAACGTTAGCTGTTTCGCGTTACATTTTTTAACATCGTGTATAATCAATTTACAACTTCACGATCAGGTTAAAAGATGACAAGCATATTTTTGTATAGCGCGCAGCTCAGTATATTAGGACTTATATCCTTACTTATATATCGAGTAAGGACTTTATATTTTGTCAGTTACCCTCAAGAAAACGAGCCTGTTAATTCAATAATAAACAGGCTTATTGGCGGAGATATTCATGTCACCGACCAATACGACATAAAAATGGATTGCCTTAAGCAAGCGCAAATTTTTTGCGGTGTACAAATGTTAGACGTCAAAAGAAGTTATGGTAATTTGAACCAAAAGAATTTGTCCTGGCTGAAAGAAGCCATCGGTTTATATCTAATTGGTGCGGTTGATTTTATTGGGAAACAAGCACGATGTGATGCCAGCACTAGAAAAGAGCTCATCACATTAGCACTTAAATCTAACTTAAAACTCACTGACGAAACATCAAATCAGTATTTTTCAGAAGCACTATATAGAACGCTAAGCAGCGAAAAAGACTTAATGGTCAGGGCAGGAGCAAAATCGGCTAAACATTGGCTAAACGACACCCAAATACCAAAAGATCTTGCCTTAAGTTATCAACTAAATGACTGGGGAGTATTCACTTAAACTTGGAATAGGTATTGGAGAGCTTAGTTGCTCTCCAGACAAACCGGTTCTTCGCATCAACTAATGCTTAACGACCTTCATGGCGCGGTACCATTTCGGGCCAAACCCAAAAAGTGAAAATCCTTGGTCATTTTCCAACACTAAATCCAGTTTTTCTAGATAGATTTCGTAATCATAGAGCGAATGCAGTGGATTATTGGCAATCAGGTGAAAAGCAGCGACAGCGGAAAAGTAATATATTTTCTGAAAGAAACGCGATATTAAATTGGATGAAGTCGGTGCAAAATCAGCTATCAGCAACAGGCCATTTTTAGTTAGCAGCGTTGTTAAATGTGCCAACATTTTTTGCATGGTATCGTCTGAAAAAACATTTAAAAAATAATTCGCAGCTACTGCGTCATAAAGTACTTCAGGTTTATGATCGTATGCATCACCACAAATTAAGAGGATGTTATCCATCAACTTTAATTTTTGTAACTTGGTTTCTAAACGCGCCAGCATTTTACTCGATAGTTCAACTACCGTTACATGCGCACCCTGTTGGGCAGCCATAATAACGTCTTCACCATTCCCTGCTCCGACATAGAGAACCCGTTGACCAGGTTTTAACCACTGTATCTGCCACTGCTTACTGGCTCGAATCTGACCACAACTAAAAATATGTGCCGCACGTTCGTAAAACCAAGCGGTTCTGCCGTATAAACTTTGTTTAGTTTCGTTCAAGATAGTTTCTTCTTTTAGTCGTTATTAAAAGACATTGATGGCAATCAAAACAGCCGCTGCAGCTTTTAGGGATGAGCTATCGGGTGGAATACACTGATACCACATTGTCGAGTCAGCGCGATAGCGGGTTTTATGGTACGCCAGTTCTTGAAAAGCATAAAAAGAGCTGCCATAGCGATACATCAATTTTTGTAACATTCTGACCCATTTTACTTCTCTTGCATGAAAGGAAATCTCATGTAATGGCGATATGCCTAACGATAGAACTTGCACCCCTTCAGTTTTAAAAATCTTCATGGCTTCCAATAAAGTAAAATCTAAAAAGCCATTCGGGTGAATATCCTTTCTACCACGTAATATATTTGCGGTATAACCCACTAAGTTTCCATTTTCAAAAAATGGATCAAAGAAAACAAAGCCAACCATCTCACCTTCGTAATAACAAAAGAATTTTCTGACTTCCCAAGCATCACGAAACTCTGGTGGCCTTGTAATCAACCTTAACTCTTTGTCTTTTACTGCCTTCGTATGTCGCCACAAGGTTGAAATATGCTTTACTTGCTCTGCATCTACTTCATCCCACTTTTGTTCTTTCACCACAAAACCACGTTTACCTAGATTCGCTACCCAACGAAGGTATTTCATCTGTTTCCCTTCGATTTTGTAATCAGCAATCGGTAAATGATACTCAAGACCCATATCGTTACAGGCATAATTCATTTCAATCAACTGATCTGCACACTGTTTATCAACAGCCATAAAAATAGTTTTATGACCAGTCACATGCTCAAGCAACTTAACTAATTGGGGCATGTCTTGCAGTGCACAAACCGGGTTAGTAAAAGCAATATTGAATGTGGTGCCTAAAAAACGCTGAATGTAAAAAGCAATGAAGCCAACACCAGCAATACCTATATGTTCAACGCCTTGTTGCAGCGAAAAATAAGAACTGGATTGATAACCATATTGCCTAATTAGTTCATGGCGCTCTTCCAAACTTAAATTATTAATAGTAGTAGGAGGAGGCTGTAAATAACCAGTTTTAGAGGCATCAGCATAATTACCTTGGCATGGTGATGCTTGGGTTTGATGTCCGTTTATTAATGAATAATCCATTATTTTCCATGACCCTTTGCATGCAAATCTGCATCTGCCTGTTGATTCTTTTCTTTAAAAAAAGAATACCAAATCATCCGTAATACTATACCGGGCTGTATTAATGTAAGTGGCGAACGAACCATATTTGCAACAGATAAACACGCTTGTGTCACATAGTTTGAATGCTGCGACGTCGCCAAGAGTTTATCGGTAAAACGGTAGGCTATTTTGAGCTTCCAATCAACCTTTCGACCTATGGTTTCTGGCCACCGCATATCTTCACTAATCGCGAACATCCAGGCACTTAAAAATATTCTATTTAATTTAAGATAATGAGCCTGAACCCAGTCACTCGAATAATGTGCTTTCTTGCCTTTTTGGAGTTGCTGATCTAATAACTGAGCACTTCGTGCAATAAGCGTTAAGCCTTGGCCATGCAGTGGGTTGAAAGCACAAAGTGCATCCCCCGTGACTAAAAGTCCATTAGGATATCTGGGCATTTTTTCATAATGACGCCAAATATTTTGTGTTCCACGAAAGCTTTGTATATCAGATATTCGCTCTGCTTGCTTCAATATATCACTTATAGCAGGTGTTGGAAGCAAGTCGGCAAAAGCCTTAAAACCGTCAATATCTTTCGGAGGGTATTCACCCGCTATGCCAATTAAGGTTAACAGCCAGATCCCTTTTTCGACCTCCCAAAGGCCAGCAGCGCGTGGATTATCAGGTGCATGAGGTGCAACTTCTACCCCTCGAGTACCCGAATAAGCTTCAGGTATTTTTAATAGGCAAGAGGCGTAACCAAGCTTTGGATCGATCACCGTGCTGGTAACATCGGGAAAGCCCAATTCTGTTAACCATTTCGTTATTTTACTACCCCGACCACTGCAATCAACAACGAGCTCAGCGTCGAGTTGCGTGCTGGAATGAACATCAGATACATCATGTTGATGATGTTCAGAATAAATCACCCCCTTTACACGATTGCCTTTATGGTCAAAATCTAATTGTTTAACATGGATATTTGATTTAATTTCTATATTCGAGATGGATGCTAAACGCTTTCGTACCAGTGAATCTATCCAGGTACGTCGACAAGGCCTGACTTTTAAGAAGGATGGAAAGCGTGGCAGTTTTCCATGCCCCACATAAAGTGAAATGTCATTTGAATAACTAAGTTCGGGAGCACCCAATTTGGCTAATTCATCATCAAAACCAGGAAATATAGTTTCAAATAGCTCTCGCCCTTTCATGAGTAAAATATGCTGATGGTGAGCTTGAGGTAAACCTTTCCTATGTTCTGGTGAG
This sequence comes from uncultured Oleiphilus sp., assembly GCA_963974595.1. Classification (GTDB taxonomy): domain Bacteria; phylum Pseudomonadota; class Gammaproteobacteria; order Pseudomonadales; family Oleiphilaceae; genus PZPK01. Next base: position 22,792 of record CAXBDA010000016.1, read on the forward strand.
CAGTCGTCAGATATCGCGTCTTTTTCTAAAACAATAACGTTTTGAAAGTGTTTCGAAAGAATCTTAGCCGTTATCAACCCGGCAATTCCGCCGCCAATCACAATTGCTTTTGACATATCCTTACCTAAGATTCCAATCTAAGAAGTTTATTTAGTCGCCTTAGCCAAATACTCCGGCAGGCTCGCCTGTTTTTGTATGGTTTGCATCGTCTCGAAAGACGCATCTAATGAACCGACATTAAACAGAGAATAAAGAACATTCTGTACGATGCCACCTGGCAAGCTAAATGTCAGTAATTCTATTTCAGTTTTGCCATTTTCTTTTTTGGTAAACTGCCAATAACCCGCCATTAGTGGAAACCGTACCAACCGAAGATCCTTTTTTTCAACAGGTTTATTGACGGTAATAAAATCAATTTTAGTTCGATTCACCCCTGGAAAATCCGTTCTTCGGTACCGCGTTAACGCATCCCGATTATATGCCCCCGTAAAGTGATAAACGGTATAGACATACGTATCTTGGTCATTTTCGTCATAAACTATCTGGTCAGACTCTATAACACTTACGGCCCATTCTTTAAAACGGTTCACATCCATGATGACCGCACTTAATGATGCAATAGGTAAATCAGACTCTGTTGTAAACCTGCATTGCTTAATATTCGTAATATGGGTTCGACACTGAGCAGAAACACCCTTCTCAGTCCGTTCATCTTCCCAGTCACTATTCCATTTGTTATTTGCCTGACCAGACTTACCGTTAATATTTTCAGCATTCGCTAGGCTCGAAAAAAAGATAAGGGAAATACATATTAGTTTAAACAAATGAGGATATAGAAAGGAGCGTTGCGAATAACGTTGCATAGCACGAAGTACCCTTGAGAAGATTATAATTTTATACAATTTAATGATGCGCAATCATATTTCATCCATAGGGCGAGCCTCAACTTAGAAAAGAGCATGCAGATCACACTTTATGAAATTTTTTGCATATTAACAGCGGATATTAGAATAAAGAAACTAGAAACAAAAAAGGGCATCCAGCAGATACCCATACAAAAATGATACAATCAATCTCTATTAAGACTCATCAGTGAAGAAAACGTTTTTGTAGCTTCACAACACTCGTAAATACCCATTGATAACCCGTTGGCATCACTCTCGCCATACCATCTAAAACTTTTGCATCTGCGCCAATTAGAACACGTCTTGACTTATCTTTTACACCTTTCAAAATAGTTTTAGCTGCGCTATCTGGCGTATGAATAAAAAACTTTTCAAATGAGGAAGATGCATTTTCACCTTTAATACCTGTCACAGTTTGCACGCTCTTAGACATTCTCGCAGACTTAGCGATATTTGTTTTTATGCCGCCAGGATGAATACAGGTCGTTGTCACATTCGAGTCCGTTAACTCTAAATCCTGGCGCAAAGATTCAGTAAAACCACGCACTGCAAATTTGCTCGCGTTATAGCCACTCATTAATGGCTGGGATGTTAAGCCAAAGACACTCGATATGTTAATGACATGCCCCTCCCCAGATTGCTCTAAATAGGGCAAAAATGCTTTGGTACCATAAACCACGCCCCAAAAATTTATATCCATTATCCACTTATAATCTTCAATTGATAAGGAATCGACCGTGCCAGATAAAGCAACACCTGCATTATTGAAAATCATATTGACCTTCCCATGATCTTCGACAACTTTATCTGCCCAAGCGTATACGGCATCTTTATCTGATACGTCCAAGATTTGCTGCGTTACTTTGACAGAGAAGCCTTTCAGCATTTTAAGGGTTTCAGTTAAACCTTTTTTATTCACATCAGACAAGGCTAAATGACATCCTTCTTTAGCCAGATTGATTGCCAGCGCCTGCCCTATTCCCGAACCGGCTCCTGTGACGGCAGCTACCTTATTTTTTAAATTTTTCATCACACCCTCCTAATTATTTTTTTGGGTTTAATCTTTGTGCTTATTAAGAAAGTTACGATAAACAGAGGCACTTTCTTCTGGAATCTCCACCATAGGCATATGACCAATTTCAGGCCAGATTTTTAACTCACTGTTAGGTAAACCATCATCCCAAACCTTTGCACTACTCACATGAATCAGTTCGTCTTTTCCACCCCACATAATTAACACTGGGCTGGTGATGCTGGAAAGTTCATTATCGAGTAAGTTCTTTCCATAAAAGTCTTCAAATATAACCTGCAATTCCTCTTTCCGCGCTTGATACCGCTCAGCCACACCGGCTTTAACAAAATCAGGAACAAAAGGTGGCTTCGCCATAGTCATACCATAAAAAGTATCAAACTCTTCACGCGAGTTCACTTGGAATGGATTCTGACCTTTCGCTAGCATTTCCCCCATTACACTAGGCTCTGGAGACGTAACGCCGGCTGGATCAACCAACGTCGCCGTTATTGTTCTTTCTGGATATAAACGTGCGAAATGTGCTGCAATAAAACCTCCCATAGAGTTCCCGATGACATGTACCTTCTGAATCTGTAAGCGATCCAATAAAGCTACTAACCTGGCAGCCTGTGCTGGCCCAGTGTAATCCCAACTCGGATCAAAACCGGTATGACCATGACCTGCCATATCAGGAATGATAATATTAAAATCATCCGTTAAATGGCGCGCAAAGCGCAGCCAAACGGTTTTCTCAGCGCTATAACCATGCAACATTAAAATACTAGGTTTATCTGAACCTAAGTTACTGCTATTTCGATAAACGGATAAAGACATTCCCTCTATAGGAATCGCTTGCTCAGAAAAACCGTAAACACTGGCCTCAGTAGACATGGAATTATCATAAACCCACTGCCCCATTTGCTCAGGATAGAGGGCGATTAAGATGGCGAACACCAAAGGTATACCCACCACCAAAGCTAGCACTATTTTTTTCATAAGCCTTCTCTTTGTTATTTAATGCTCCAAGTAATAAGCATTTACGTTTCAAATTTATGATCGTGTTCTTTAAAGTTTTTCGTCCAACGTCGATACGTAAAACTAAAACCGGGAAACATCGCGATTACTTTTCCACTTTTACTTTTATACCAACTATTACAACCACCTCGATGCCAAACTGTCTTTGCCATTTCTTTATGAACAAGTTCAGTGTAACGATTTTCCGCCTCTGTCGTCACTTCAATGACAGTTTCAGGCCTGGCCTGAACAGCATCAATTGACTTCATGATATAAAACATTTGTGACTCGATGATGAATAAGGCCGAGGTATGTCCTATCCCTGTATTTGGGCCAGTCACAATAAATAAATTCGGAAACGCTGGAATACTGGTACCCAAATAAGCCCTTGGAAAGTCCTGCCAAACAGCGGCCAGTGTTTTGCCAGCTTTGCCGATAACCGGATAAGAAATTACCCCGTCGGTGGCATCATAGCCAGTACAATAGACAATCAAATCTAATTCATGTTCGACACCGTCCTGGGTAACAATACCTTTTTCGGTAATTTCTTTAATGCCATTATTTTTATCATAAAGTGTGACATTCTGCCTGCTGTAAGCTGGGTATAAGGTATCCGACAAAATCACCCGTTTACAGCCGATAGTAAAATCAGGTGTGACTTTTCTACGTAAATCGGGGTCTTGTATTTGATCCTTAATATGCTTTTCTGCTTTATTTTTCGCTAGAATTTTTAAAGCCAAATCTGAATACTTAATACCGATGACACGGAACTCAAATACCCAATAAATTAGTAAACGCAATGCTTTATACACCCACTTGTTTTTCAGTAATGCACGTTGCCAAGGTTTGAAATAACGGTCATTTCTGGGCATCACCCAATGCGGTGTACGTTGTAAAACATGTAAATGAGAAACCAGTGGCGCAATGGTTGGAATAATCTGTGCCGCGCTTGCGCCACTACCGATGATAGCCACTCGCTTATTTGTGTAATCAACCGAATGATCCCAATTATTACTATGAAAGGACGCCCCCTTAAACTTATCTTTACCTGGAAAGTCTGGAATAACGGGCGTACTTAGTGGCCCCGTGGCATTGATAATAAATTGAGTCGAAAAATACCTGCCATCTTCGAGACTAATATCCCAACGCTTCGCGCTTTCATTCCAAGCAATTTTACTGACATTTGCGTCTGTTACCGTACGATCGCGTAAATGATGTTTGGAAATCAGATGGTCGGTATAACGTTGCAATTCAGCTTGGTCAGCAAACATTTGTGACCAGTCATAGGGCTCAGAAGCAATGGAATACAAAGGCGAAGGTACATCTACAGCCGCACCTGGATAAGTATTCTGTGACCACGTACCGCCCATAAATTCACGACGCTCTAGAAGAATATAATCATCTATGCCTTTTTTATTTAAGTTCATGGCAGCCAGCTGCCCACCAAAACCACTACCGATAATAATGACCTGATAGTCACGTTTCATACTGCACCTCTACTCGAGTTTTTATCATTATTTTATTGAGAACGTTCTACAGCGCCAAAACATCATATCGGTCTTTTTGGTAAAGACCAAGTTCTGACGAAGCACAACTTCAAACAAAATTACCATCTGACTACGACTATAGTCAAATTATAATTCTTCACATTCATTTTCAGTAACACCTAGCTTTACATTGCCCACTAAACACGCTCAAATACAGCCACTCCCTACTTTTTTTAAAAAGATATACACTAATTAAAATGACGAGCAAAACAACAAAAGACATACATCCTCAAAAAGCATCGCTTAATAGAACATATGCTGGGCTTAGTCTGGGCGAAAGAAAGAAACAACGCCGGAAAAAGTTCTTAGAAGCAGGCTTATGTGTATTCGGCTCTGATGGCTATCGTCAAGCAAGCGTCAAACGTTTATGCCAAGAAGCACAATTAACTGATCGCTATTTTTATGAAGCGTGTGGGAATTTAGAAACCTTGCTTGTAGATGTTTATCAGCAATGTATGACCAATTTAAGTAAACAAATACTAAATGCCGTCTCAAGTGAATATAAACAAAGTAAAAATCCTGAAACAGCCATCATCGCCGGCCTTGAGATTTTTTTTGAGGAGTTGGAAAATCATCAAGTCGCCAGAGTCTGTATGATAGAGCTGGAAGGTTTAAACCCTGAAGCCACGCAACTGTATAATCGTTATATTGAAGGTTTTGCAGAAATGCTCAGACAATTTGCCAACCATGCCTTTCCAAATATGCTCATCCCTGTTTCTGAACAAAAAATCATAGCCTTATCCTTAGTCGGAGCGATGCGGCAAGCGGCAACTAGCTGGTTAGCTAACAATTATGCCAGTGAGCGGTCAGAATTAATTTCAGCCACCAGCAAACTTTTTTTGGGCATGATTAGACTGTTTCAACAAACACCTTAACTACTCATTTAGTGGTCTTCACAAAAGCAATAATCAGGCATAATATTTTAAAAAAAGTAAGTCCAAATACCTGTACTATTTGAAGTAAGCCTTGAGGTAAGTTGGTGAAGGCTTAAGTAGCTGTAAATAATCATTCACGCTTAACGCATACAAATCTATTAGAGAGTATTTCATGTATTTATTAAACCCGAAGAAATTCGCCCAAGCCTATCCCGATAAAGAAACCAAGCAGATCATGCTAAAGACCATCGATTTTTTTGAAAGCTTAGGTTTAGCGAAAACCAAAGCCGACTATGAAAGCCGACGTTGGTATACCGAGTTTCTGGCCTTCAATAAAAAAGAACAAATATTCGCAAGCCTGCTCACACCGAAAGGCTATGGTAAAAATGCCCGCTGGGATACTTCCCGTATCACTGACTTTGCCGAAATACTCGGTTTTTACGGTTTAACCTACTGGTACTGTTTTCAAGTCTCGGCACTCGGCGTGGGCCCCATTTTTCTAGGCAACAATGAAGCCCTTAAGAAAAAAACCGCGAAACTGCTAAAACAGGGTGAAATATTCGCCTTTGGTTTATCTGAAAAAGAACATGGTGCCGATATTTATTCTTCTGAAATGAAGTTGATCCCTCAGACTGATGGTAGCTACCTTGCCCGTGGAGAAAAATATTACATAGGCAATGGCAATAAAGCCGCCCTGGTTTCTACCTTTGGTAAAGTGGAAGGCAGCGATGAGTACGTTTTTTTCGCAGTGGATTCTCAGCACGAAAAGTATGAATGCATTAAGAATGTCATTAACAACCAAGACTATGTTGCCAACTACCGGCTCAATGATTACCCCATTACCGAAGCCGACATATCCGGTTTAGGCCCAAAAGCTTGGGATGACTCGTTAAATACCATTAACGTGATGAAGTTCAATTTGGGCTTTGCGTCGATTGGCATTTGTACTCACGCCTACCATGAAGCCATAGATCATGCCTCCAATAGACGTTTATTCGATCACTACGTCACTGACTTTGTCCATATCAAACAACTTTTTGTCGATTCTTATACACGCTTAACGGCGATGCGTTTGTTTGCACACAGAGCGCGTGACTACATGCGTTCTGCCAGTGCCGAAGACCGACGTTATTTGTTATTCAACCCTATGGTGAAAATGAAAGTCACGACTCAAGGTGAAGAAGTAGTCAACATGCTCTGGGATGTAATGGCCGCAAAAGGCTTTGAGAAAGATATGTATTTTGAAAATGCTGTGATCGATATTCGCGCTTTACCCAAACTGGAAGGCACCGTTCATGTCAACATGGCCTTGATTGTAAAATTCATGGCTAATTACTTTTTCAAGCCTGCCAAGTTTGAAGATATACCAGTAAGACGTGATGGCGAAAACGACGACTTCCTATTTAAGCAAGGGCCAACCAAAGGCTTAGGTAAAACGCGCTTTCATGATTACAGCCTAGCGTATGATAAATGTAAGTTAGCAAATGTCGGTGTATTCAAAAAGCAGATCGCCATTTTCAAAAAAATGCTGATGTTAGCCAGCCCTAACAAACAACAAATCAAAGACATTGATTTTCTCTTAATCGTCGGTGAGCTATTTACTTTGGTTGCCTATGGCCAACTTATTTTGGAAAGCTGGGATAAGAATGAAATAGACGATGATCTGATCGACCAAATCTTTGACTTCATGGTACGTGACTTTTCTAAATATGCCCTTCAACTTTATTCAAAAACCAGTAGCACGCGTGCTCAACAGGTTTTTTGTCAGCTAATGATCTCTAAGCCCAAAAAAGATACACGTCGTTTTGATCGAATATTAAATGAATTTGCTTATGCGAAGAAAGATTCATACACCATGAATCCTTAAAGGGTTTGCAGCTTTCATAAAATGATTCAAGCAGAGAAACAGATTGATTGGTAAGAACTTAAGCCTATTAATCTATTTCTCTGTACTAACTTTATATGTCAGCAAACAACAGGTACAAAAAAAACACGCAATAAACGCTTCAAGATTAAAAATTCCTGTACACTCCTCACAATTATATTATTGCAGTTGTGCACTGAGGAATTAGCATGAAATTTTCATCTTTGGGTTTGTCACCTGAGCTACTAAATGCGCTCGAAAAATGTGGTTACACCGACATGACGCCAATACAAGCTCAGGCTATCACACCTGCTCGTCGTGGTCATGATGTACTCGCCAATGCCCAAACCGGTACTGGAAAAACAGCGGCATTTTCCTTACCCATTTTACAACAAATGATTGACAAACCTTCGGCAAGCGAATCAAAGAATCCTCGTGCCTTGATATTAACGCCTACCCGAGAATTAGCAGAACAACTGGCCGAAACAATTGGCGCTTATGCTCAGTTCCTGCCGCTTAACATTACCTCGCTTTACGGTGGCGTAAAACTTGGCGGGCAAGCAGCAAAACTCAAAGCAGGGGTTGATATATTAATCTCGACACCAGGTCGACTACTCGAACACATGACACTATGCAACGTAGACCTTGCAAGCGTTGAATATGTCGTATTAGATGAAGCTGACCGTATGCTCGACATGGGTTTTATTAGCGACGTACAAACATTATTAGCGCATACCAATAAGCAACGTCAGACACTGCTATTCTCTGCCACTATTTCGCCAACCATTAACGAGCTAGCGCATAAGCTTCTTAATAGACATACGGAAATTCGCGTTGATAAGCTCAACATCACCGCAGACACGGTTGAACATGCCATGTATCCAGTGGAAGAACGTCGCAAAACTGAATTATTTTTAGAATTGCTCGATGAACAAAACTGGTTCCAAGTACTGGTATTTACCAGTACAAAAGTTCAAGCCGATAAATTGATGGCGGGGCTTAAGCAACAAAAAGTCGAGGCTGCAGTCTGTCATGGCGATAAAAGCCAAGGTTCTCGGCGTCGCGCCCTAGCTGATTTTAAATCAGGAAAACTACAAGTACTGATTGCAACGGAAGTTGCAGCGCGTGGTTTAGATATTCAAGGCCTAGACTATGTGGTGAATTACAATTTACCTTATTTGCCTGAAGATTATGTGCATCGTATTGGCCGGACTGGGCGTGCGGGTAAATCAGGGCATGCCATTTCATTTGTTAGCCGAGAAGAAGAACGCACGGTTGATCGTATTCAACGCTTAATCGGTACGCCCATCAAGCGCATTGTGAGACGAGGCTTTGAAGTGAGTAACCGTGACACCTTACTTAAAAATATCTCACAGACGTCACGGCCGCATTATGCGAACAAAGCCACGACGACCCAAATTGAACGTAATAAAACCAGTACCAAAAAAACAAGCAATGTCAAAACGGGAAGTGGTCGCCCCAAAACTAAAATGGGTCGCCCTAAATCAACTCGATAAACGATTTGATCCACATAGCATTTATTGAAAAACTACATGTATTTTCACTTAATCTGGACTTAAAAATTTATGATAGATTTTGAAACTTTCCCAAGCGATAAAGATCCTGTCGAATTTATCACGAATGTCGATCATGCCAGACGTCGCCACGACAGCCTTTATCTGCTTAAGGTCATGGCTAACATAAGCGGGAAAGAAGCGATTGTTTGGGGTGACGATAATATCGGTTTTGGTGAGTATCACTATGTTTATAAAACCGGTAAAACAGGCGTGTGGCCGATTATTTCTTTCACGCCCAGCATAGAAAACATCAGTATTAATGTCTTAAATGGCTTTGCTGACTACGAAGACTCTCTAGAAAAAATAGGCAAGGTAAAGCATACGCCAAATACCTTGATTCTGCACAAACTCTCAGATATCAATAAACCTGCTTTAGAGAAGTTCATTAAACGCGTTTTTCATGATATTCAAAAAGCTCACACGTCTATGTAATGTTACCTTATCGTTGAGCCTCGATTAAGGCATGCGATACAAATAAACCGGTGACTTATAGACATCATTGAGCAACATCACTTTGCTTTCCAGATAAGAAGGTAAAGCAAAAGTATTACTAATAACAAAACGTAGTTCGCCTTTGCCATGTGTTAACTTATTTTTAATATTCTCCATGGCAGCGGGGAATAAATAGCAGGTAATGACCGAGGCATTTGACAGATCAGCCTTCATAAAGTCTTCCCGATATAAGACTAAATTGCTCAAACCCAATATTCTTTTCATAAGCATCGTGATTAACCATGGAAAAAGGGATAATTCATAACCCACTACTTGTCGTTGTGGATATTTTCTTGCCAGCCGAATAACCAAGTTACCCCAGCCGCTGCCTAAATCATAAATCGGCCCTGCTCCCGTTTCATCTGCCAGTGTCATTATTGCTTGATAGGCTTTTTTTGAACTAGGCATTGGGGAAATCCCTAGTTTAATGGTGCTAAAAATAATTGAAGCCCCCACAATAAACACTGCTGTCATTAATACACTTTCAAAAATAGGCAATTGTCTCTCTCAATTTATTAAACCGGCATCTAGAGCGTTATATAAGCATTTTCATTACGAACTTTTTCCCCAAATATGGCTATTTACGCCATCGGAAGAGTGAGCCTCTTGAGGCGGAGGTTGTGTCGATGGTTCCTGGTGTTTAGCACTTTCTATTTTAGGGCTTAGTTTTAGATCCTCTTTAACTGAATCTTTCTTGATGCTTTTCTTGGTTTTATGATTAGGTGCTCTATGTTTTGCCTGCAAACCTTGCATAAATTTGCGCATCATTTGATCTTGTAACTCTCGATAATGCCGGTGATCTACTTTGCGGAAAAATGCGCTTAACTCGGATTTCCCCATCACCACACCATCTGAATTAATAATCTCACAGAGATCGTCATCTCTTAAATTCAAGGCTATTTTCAGCTTTCGTAAGATAATATTATTATTTAAGCGTGCTTCTGGCGCCATTTGAGGGCCATCTTTTTTACCACGTAAATCATTTATCAAGCCATTAAGAAATATAGCGAGCATTCGGTCACTACAGTTCACGTAAGCGGGGTCATCATCTTTTTTTAACCAAGCTGAGACTTGTTCACGCGTTACTGTCTGGTCAGCCAAGGCCCACAGTTCGAGCATTTTTGTATCATTAAAGTCAAAGGTATAACGAAGTCGGCGTAAGAAATAATTATTAGTCACAAGTATCCTATTTATGTAAATATGCTATCGCGTTGAAAATTAATTCAAAAATATTACCGCTAAAAATACCATTATCGCATATTGGCTAAGTTTTGTGTTCTAACGTGCATCTGGATGAAATTCTTGTGCTGAACGTGTTGCCATTTCTTCGTACACTCCCCATTTCCGTAGAGATACCTGTTGAGCAATACTCATTAACCTTTTAGCTTCTTCAGAATTTGTGGCAGCCAGCACCTGAAAGCGAGATTCATGCTTTCGATATTCCGACAAGGGCATACTTGGCCTTAAACTATCCAAACTAAATGGATTTAGTCCTTGCTCACGTAAAACAGGGTTATAACGAATCAGTGGCCAGTGCCCTGAATCAACAGCACGTTTTTGTTGAGCCAGGCCCTGCTCCATATCTATACCGTGGGCGATACAATGACTATACGCAATAATAAGCGACGGGCCATCATAGGCTTCGGCCTCTCTCATGGCTTGCAAGGTTTGTTGCGGGTTGGCGCCAATAGCAACACGAGCAACATAAACGTTGCCATACGCGATCGCTTGCAAAGCGACTTCTTTTTTAGGAATTAATTTTCCGCCCGCTGCAAATTTAGCCACTGCACCCAAGGGTGTCGATTTAGACATTTGGCCACCGGTATTGGAATACACTTCGGTATCCATAATCAACACATTGACATCTCGCCCTGAGGCAAGTACATGATCCAAACCTGCCGAACCAATATCGTATGCCCAGCCATCACCACCGACAATCCATACTGAACGCCTTACCATGTGTTCAAGCAACGATTTAAGCTCTTGTGCTGGCTCGCTTGTATCCTTAGCTAGCAATAATTGAATCGCCTTTACTTTTTCACGTACGCTTCTTATTTCTGCCTCATTTCTCTGGGGCGCCTGGATAACACTATCAACCAAAGATTCACCTATTTTACATCTAAGTGCTACCAGAGACTTCAGCGCTTGTTGTCGGTGCTTATCAGCCGTTAATCTAAAACCATAACCAAATTCAGCATTATCTTCGAATAATGAATTTGACCATGCAGGCCCCCTGCCTTCTTCGTTTTTCGACCAAGGTGTTGTCGGAAGATTGCCACCGTAAATCGAAGAACAGCCCGTTGCATTGGCCACCATCATTCGATCACCAAATAATTGCGTCAGTACTTTAAGATAAGGTGTTTCACCACAACCAGCACAAGCGCCCGAAAACTCAAAAAGTGGTTGCAGAAATTGCACCCCCCTCACAGTAGAAAAATCCACTCTTGAACGATCATTAAAAGGTAGAGATTCAAACCAGTTTAAGTTAATTTTCTCGCGCTCAAGAATCGTTTCTTTTTCTACCATTTTGATAGCACGCATGGGCAAACCGTTTTTATCTAATGCCTCAGATCTAACAGGACATGCTTGCACACATAAACCACAGCCTGTGCAGTCTTCAGGGTAGACCTGCAAAGTATACTCCGTATTTGGAAAGCCTCTTGCAGAAATAGGGATGGATTTAGCACTTTCTGGCGCACTTTTATTTAAATTAGAATGATAAAATTTCGCCCGAATACTAGCGTGAGGACAAATAAAGGAACAGTTTCCACATTCTATGCAAAGGCCTTCCTGCCACTCTGGAATATACTGAGCAACATTTCGCTTTTCCCATTGTGAGGTTGCCGAGGGGTAAGTGCCATCAACAGGCAATTGCGACACGGGTATCAAATCACCTTTACCGCTCATCATTTTAGCGGTCACTTGTTTGGCGAATGCAGGCGCAAGAGGATTGATATATCCAATTTTATCGATTTTGTTACCGAGTTGATTTGAAATCGTAACGGCATATAAATTAGCCAGTGTTGAGTCAACTGCTTCAAAATTTTGTTCGACGACCTGCTTGCCTTTTTTAGCGTATGTTTTTTGTATCGATCGCTTAATTAAAGCGATCGCTTCGTCTTTTGGCAATACACCGGCAAGCGCAAAAAAGCAGGTCTGCATAACCGTATTGATAAGTTGCCCCATGTTTGTTTTGGCTGCTACGGAATAAGCATCGACCACATACAATTTAATGTCTAACTCAATAATGCGTTTTTGCAAAGAGAGAGGAAGCTGAGACCATACGGCGCCCTTAGAGTAAGGGCTATTCAGTAATAACGTCGCCCCAAAAGCAGCCGTACTGAGAATGTCGACACTTTCAGTAAAATTAAACTGATGACAAGCAATGAAGCTGGCTTTTTGAATTAAATAAGGTGAATCAATAGGTTCTGGGCCAAACCGCAGGTGCGAAACAGTCATTGAGCCGGATTTTTTTGAATCATAAACGAAATAAGCTTGTGCATAATAATCATCGAGATTACCAATGATTTTAATGCTATTTTTATTTGCACCCACGGTACCATCTGAACCTAAACCATAAAATACACATTGCACCTGATTTTCAGGGTCATTTAAGTAGCGTTCATCCCATTTCAAACTTAAGTGCGTTAAATCATCATGAATACCCACTGTAAAACGTAGTTTAGTGAAGTCTGTTTTTAATTCATCAAAAATAGATTTACACATCGCCGGTGTAAATTCTTTGGATGATAAGCCATAACGCCCTGCTATCATTTTGGGCATGGTCTGCCTGCGCCCTTGCTGCTGACCTTCTACCAAGGTCGTTAATACGTCTTGATATAAAGGTTCGCCGTTTGATCCTGGCTCTTTTGTTCTATCCAAAACAGCAACAGATTTTACTGAAGCAGGTATTTCATTTAACAGTGCCGTAATAGGAAATGGTCTAAATAAGTGGATACCAATCACACCTACTTTTTCTCCCTCTTCATTAAGACGCTTAGCCGTGGCCTTTAACGTGGCCAGTCCAGAGCCCATAACCACGATTACACGTTCGGCCTGTCGATCGCCATAATACTCGACCAAATGGTAACGACGCCCTGTTAAGGTGGCAAATTTATCCATACAATGCTGAACAATATCAGGCACTTTTTCGTAGTAAAGATTAACGCTTTCACGACCTTGAAAATATACATCAGGATTTTGCGCAGTGCCTCGCATAAAGGGGTGATCGGGGTTAAGAGCCCGTTCACGATGCTGACGCACCAGGTTGATATCCACCATTTTAGCAATCACGTCATCACTAACTTTGTCTATTTTATTGATCTCATGAGACGTTCTGAATCCATCAAAAAAATGTACAAAAGGCACTCGACTTTGTAAAGTCGCGGCATGTGCAACCAGTGCTAGGTCTTGCGCTTCTTGTACAGAAGAAGAAGATAGCATGGCAAAGCCTGTACTACGCGCTGCCATCACATCCTGATGGTCACCAAAAATTGACAGCCCTTGCGCAGCCAGAGAACGAGAAGCGACATGAAAAACAGTCGGGCTCAATTCACCGGCTATTTTGTACATGTTTGGCAGCATCAGCATCAAACCCTGGCTTGCCGTAAACGTTGTACATAACGCACCTGATTGCAGCGAACCGTGTAAGGCACCGGCTACACCGGCTTCACTTTGCATTTCAACTACGCTGGGTACGGTTCCCCAAATATTTTCTACACCACCAATAGACCAACTATCCGCGAGTTCGGCCATAGAAGATGATGGAGTAATAGGGTAAATTGCGCAGACTTCTGATACTTTACACGCGACCCAGGCTGCGGCTTCATTGCCATCGACCATAATCATATTTTTAGACATGTTGTGTTACTCCTGTGGAACCATGACTATCGCGTGACACGGACATTGATTAAAACATGCCTCACACCCCGTACATTGCTCATAGTCAAACTCATAGCCTTTTCCTTTGCCTAATTTAATAACGGCACTTTCAGGGCAAGCACCAAAACAACCATCGCACTCAAAGCAGTTACCGCAGGAATAGCAGCGTGCAGATTCATAGATAGCCTGATCTTGTGATAAGCCGCCCACGACTTCATTAAAACCTTTACGACGCATATCGGCATTCACTAAAGGCTGGGCATTCGATTGTGCATCGGTGTGATACCAAAGATGAAGTTCAGGACAAGGCTCTAATTTACCTGCTTCCACTTTTTGGTAGTCCTGACCAGATAACCAGGCATCGATGCAACGCGCCGCTTTTTTTCCATGTCCTGTTGCATTAGTAATTGTTCGCTCAGCAGGCACCATGTCGCCACCGGCAAATAGTCCTTCGATTGATGTCATCATATTATGGTTAACCACCACCATGCCGCTTTCACGTAAGGTTAAACCTTGAATTTTTGAAAGAATTTCAGTGTCAACATGTTGCCCTAAGGCTAACACAAGGCTATCGGCTTGAAGTGTTTCAAACTCACCACTTGGCTGAACTTGGCCGTCTTCATCAATGCACATCACTTCAACTGTCATTAAATCACCGTCTAGAGATTTAATACTTCTTAACCAATTAATTTTGACGCCTTCTTCGATTGCTTCTTGTGTTTCAATATCATTCGCTGGCATGGCTGACTCATCACGACGATAAATAATCATCGCTTCTTCGGCACCTAAACGTTGCGCTGTTCGCGCTACGTCCATCGCTGAATTCCCCCCGCCATAAATAGCGACTCGACGGCCCAATTTAGGTGCATTACCTTTTTCTACTGACGACAAATAACTAACAGCATCCAAAATCGTGCTTGAATCACGCGCTGGAATATTTATCCGAGTAGCCAAATGCGCGCCTATTGCAAGAAATACAGCATCAAACTCCCCTGTCGTTTTAGCCTCTTGCACATCCTCTACTTTACAATTCAGTTTGAGATGAATACCTGTCTGCAAAATACGCTGTATTTCCTGATCAAGTACATCACGTGGTAAACGATAGGCAGGAATACCAAAGTGCATCATGCCGCCGGCCATTGGCCCTGCTTCACGAATTTCAACTGAATGCCCTAGCCGCCGTAAATGCCAGGCACACGAAAGCCCGGAAGGCCCTGCCCCAATAATCAGAACTTTCTTTCCCGTTTCCTGCGCATCTATTTCTGGCTTCCAACCCTCTGCTAATGCTTTATCACCCAAAAAACGCTCAATAGCATGAATACTGACAGGTTCGTCTACCTGGGTACGATTACAGGCACTTTCACAAGGGTGATAACAAGCACGACCATGCACAGCCGGCATTGGGTTTTCTGAAATTAAGGTTTGCCAGGCTTTTTCAAATTCACCTGCTTGCGCCAATGATATCCATGCCTGAATATTTTCACCGGCTGGGCAAGCATGATTACAAGGCGGTAAAAAACTACGATATTCCGGTTTATGTGAGCGTATTGGCCCGGTTCCGGTTTTATGCAATAAATCCGGCAAGTGGGTCATGTCATGCTGCTGATTTTCAAGATGGATATGCTTATGAGGATTAGGGGGTTTCGTCATATTCGTCAGCTCGATTTACTTGGCTTAAACAATCAAGCGTGTGTACTACAAATACAGGACACACGCTATTCATAACTATGGAAGCAGTTTTCAGTGTTTACCAAGCTTGGCTTCAGTTTCTAAGACCACTTTTGTCATCCGCAACAAACTGTCTGGATTCAAAGACATGGACTCAATTCCCTGTTCAACAAGCCACTCTGTAATTTCAGGAAAATCAGAAGGGGCCTGTCCACAAATACCAATATACTTACCGGCTTTTTTACATGCGTCTATCGCCATTTTCATCATGATCAAAACCGCTTCATTGCGCTCATCGCCACCTGTCATGCCGGCATCCCTGTCCATACCTAAGGTTAATTGGGTTAAGTCATTTGAGCCGATTGAAAAGCCATCACACTGTTCGAGGAATTTATCTGCGAGCAAGGCATTGGCAGGAATTTCACACATAATCATGATTTTTAGTCCATTCTCACCCCGTTTTAGCCCTTCTTCTGCCATGAGCTTTAAGACCTCTTCTTGCTCATGTAAGGTGCGCACAAATGGAATCATAATATTGACATTATCCAACCCCATCTCTTCTCGCACCTTCTTCATGGCTGCACACTCCAGGGCAAAACTGTCATGAAATGCTTTGGAAGGATAACGGTAGGCGCCTCTAAAACCGATCATTGGGTTATCTTCTAAAGGCTCATAAAGACTGCCGCCTAATAAGCTACGATATTCATTCGATTTAAAATCACTCATCCGCACAATTATAGGTTTTGGATAAACGGCAGCGGCTATCGTTGCTACGCCTTCACTTAAACGGCGAATATAAAAATCGGTAGGGCTATCATAGCCAGCTATTTTGTCATGAATCTTCCTTTTCAAATCACGATCCAGTGTGTCGTAATCTAAAAGCGCATGCGGGTGCACACCAATTGCGGTGTTAATAATAAATTCTAAGCGAGCTAAACCAACGCCATCATTAGGCAGCTGTGACACTTTGAATGCCATTTCTGGGTTGGCAAGATTTAACATGATTTTGGTCTTTGGTTTTTCAAGACCTGTTAAATCTATTTCAGATTTTTCATAAGGAAGCTCGCCCTGGTAGATACGTCCAACATCACCTTCAGCGCAAGATAAGGTAACCGTTTCGCCGTTTACAATGGTCAAGGTAGCATCGCCACAGCCTACTACAGCCGGTATGCCTAATTCTCGTGCAATAATGGCTGCGTGACATGTTCTGCCACCACGATTTGTAATAATACCGCTGGCAATTTTCATGATCGGTTCCCAGTCCGGGTCGGTCATATCCGTCACCAGCATGTCTCCTGGCCTAACTTCATTAATCTGTGCTGAACTTTGAATTATTCTGGCAGTACCGACGGATATTTTTTCACCCACGGCTTTACCTTGAGCGATTACGTGGCCAGTTTCATTTAATTTATAGACTTCTTGAATCATGCTGCTACGTTGTGACTGAACGGTTTCTGGCCGTGCCTGAACAATAAATAATTCACCCGACACACCGTCCTTGGCCCATTCGATATCCATCGGTCGATCTTTACCCGCTTTTTTAGAATAATGTTTTTCAATAATCACTGCGTATTTTGCCAGCGTTAAAACATCTTCATCGTTAATACAAAAAGAATGTTGTTCACCTAAACTAACTGCGACATTATGCGTTGATAAACCTGCTGAAGGGTCATCACCATAAATCATCTTTATTTTCTTACTGCCTAAACGTCGTTTTACAATAGGCCGATGGCCGGTTTCCAAAGTAGGTTTGAACACATAAAACTCGTCAGGATCGACTGCGCCCTGAACAACATTTTCACCTAAACCATAGGCACCCGTAATGAATACGACATCTTTGAAACCGGACTCTGTATCCAAGGTAAAAATAACCCCAGCTGATCCTTTATCAGAACGCACCATTTTTTGAATGCCAATAGATAAGGCTACGTCCATATGAGTAAACCCCTTATCGACACGATAAGAAATTGCGCGATTGGTAAACAGGGAAGCAAAAACACGCTTACAAGTACGAATAAGTTGCTCTTCACCACAGATATTCAGATAGGTTTCTTGTTGACCGGCAAAAGAAGCATCCGGTAAGTCTTCGGCCGTTGCCGAACTTCGAACAGCGACTTCAACTTCGTGACCCTCGTGATCACACAACTCACGATATGCGCCCGCTATTTCAGCTTCAAGGTCTGCAGGCATGTTTGCTTCGCCGACCCAACGCCTAATTTTCGCACCGGTTTCTGCCAGTCCATCGACATTCGAGGTATCCAGTGCGTCTAATTCTGCGGCAATTTTTTCTTGCAAGTGATTACTATCAATATAATGACGATAACCCTCTGCCGTCGTTGCATAGCCATTCGGAACTTTAACACCTTGACTCAACAGCTCTCGATACATCTCACCTAACGACGCATTTTTACCACCAACAGAGGGAACATCCTCTATTCCTAAGTCATTAAAGTGTTTAATAAATTTATAATCAGACATAATTTTTCCCTAAATTTAAGCGTAAAAGATAATACACATCAGACTCGTAAGAATTGAAAAAAATTAAACAACAACGACTGAGTTATCGGCTCCACAAATATTGTTCGGTATATATTTATCAGCACCTGGATCATTTTCCCATCTCTCGCCATCGAGAATATAACGGAATTGATATTCAGCGCCTGTTAATAAATCCAAGGTAATAACAAAATTACCATTCCGTTTTTTTTTCATCATACCGGCGTCTTCACTCCAGTCATTAAAATCACCTACGATCTGAGCTTTCTGCGCATCATGGGTATAGTTTTTTGGTAATTCAAATTTCACTTTACAAACAGGTTTCGATTTTAAATATGTCTTTTGTAAGGTCATGAAGGTCACCTCTTTAATTGTTAGCATTCATCACTTGCGTGATATGGGTTTATTATTTTTATTACCGTTTTGTACAGCTAAACGATAAAGCCGTTCGTATTCTTTACTACTTTTTTCCCAGCTGAAGTTTTTTGCCATGGCATTTAAACGCACCTGCATTAGGCTCATTTTATTGCGATATAAGGCTTGCGCCCGTTCAACTGCTGTTTGAAATGATATTGCCTGCGCTGCATCGAATACAAAACCTGTTGCCGTATTGGTACCTAAAGTGGCGTTTGTCGTATCCGTAACCGTATCCGCCAAGCCACCTGTATTTCTAACGATAGGTAACGTGCCGTAGCTCAAACTATAAATCTGATTTAATCCACACGGTTCATAACGTGACGGCATCAGAAAAAAATCAGACCCTGCCTCTATCTGATGAGATAGGGCCTCGTCGTACCCTATCGTGATAGACAGTTTGTTTGGGTACTGTTTTTGTAGTTTTTTAAGGGCGGTTTCATAATAAATATCACCACTACCCAAAATGACTAGCTGAAGGTTTTGTGAGAGCAATTCAGGTAAGGATTCAATGACTAAATCGATACCTTTCTGATAAACCATTCGACAAACCATACCAAACACAGGTATTTCTTCTGACACAGGTAAAGCAAGGCTGGTTTGCAACGCACTCTTATTAAAGCGTTTCAGAGAGATGTTGTCGGCAGTATAGTTCGTATGAATAAATGCATCGTTCTGAGGGCTCCATTGCGCATAATCAACCCCATTTAAAATGCCAACAAAACGGTCTTTTCGATACTGAAGAATGCCTTCAAAGCGCTCACCAAATAAAGCAGTTTGCACTTCTTTTGCATAAGTAGGGCTAACTGTCGTTATCCAGTCTGCATACATCACCCCTGCCTTCATAAAAGAGCATTCACCATAAAATTCAAGGCCATCTATAGACCACCAGTGTGAAGGTAGTAATAAGTAATCAAATTCTGTTTTTGGAAAATTGCCCTGATAAGCCAGATTATGAATAGTAAATAAGGTCGCGGGTGGGTTTTCTGCTAACTGTAACAGAGGGATGACCAAACCGGTCTGCCAGTCATTACAATGCACCACGTCAGGTTTCCAGTTGATAGCGAGCTGGTTATTGCCCAGCATTGCAACAACTCTCGAAAATACGGCAAAACGATACGCGCTATCACCCCACTCTTGATTATTTACATCGACATAAGGGCCGCCATCCCGATCAAACAGGTCGGGTGCATCAACGAGCATCACCTCAACCCGACTCTCTTTTATCAGCGTCGTTATAAAAATTGATACTTCGCCTATATAACCAAAAATCTTACCTTTAAATATACAGCGAGGCTGTTTTACCTTTTCTTTGATAGAACGATAAAAAGGCAAAATAATTTTAACGTCATGACCTAAAGACTCAAGCGCAAGTGGCAGACTGTAACAAACGTCAGCAAGCCCGCCTGTTTTGATCAGCGGGTAAAGTTCAGATGTCGCAAATAAAATCTGCATAGTTCAGGCACCTTTACCCTGACTGTTTATGCTTTAAGACAATAGCGGCCAAGGGTGGCACCGTCAGTCTTAAAGAATAGTGAAAACCACCCCACTCACACTCATCGGTATAAAGTCCACCGATATTACCTAGGTTACTGCCTCCGTAAATTTGAGCATCGGTATTCATGACCTCTTCATAAAAACCTGCTTCATGCACACCTATTGAATAGTCATACCTGGGTATAGGCGTAAAATTAAGGATGATGATCAGTGCGTTTTCATCCCCTTTTCGACAATAAGAAAGCACAGATTGCGAGCTATCATGACAGTTAAGCCATTCAAAACCTGCGTGCGAAAAATCATGCTGATACAAACCGGGCTCGGATGTATATAGCTTATTTAAATCTGCGACTAAGTTTTGAATACCTTGATGGTAGGGGTATTTCAATAGATCCCACTGGATAGCATGCTGGTGATCCCATTCATCATATTGAGCAAGGTCAGCCCCCATAAATAAGAGTTTCTTGCCTGGCTGAGTGAACATATAAGCATATAACAAGCGAAGGTTAGCAAATTGTTGCCACTGATCTCCGGGCATTTTACTTAATAAAGATTTTTTAAGATGAACCACTTCGTCGTGCGATAACGGTAAGATAAAGTTTTCCGTAAAAGCATAAAGCAAAGCAAAAGTAAGTTTGTCATGATGAAACTGCCTGAAAATAGGGTCAAGTGACATATATTCAAGCGTATCGTTCATCCACCCCATATTCCATTTCATACTAAAGCCTAAACCACCCAGATAAGTAGGGTGGGATACACGTGGCCAGCTTGTTGATTCCTCGGCCATGATGAGTACACCCGGATAACGCGCATGGGCGGCTTCATTCAACTTTCGTATAAAATCAACCGCTTCTAGATTTTCATTACCACCAAACTTATTAGGCCGCCATTCAGTTTCTTCTCTTGAATAATCCAGATAAAGCATAGAGGCGACTGCATCGACTCTGAGGCCATCAATATGAAACTCCTCTAACCAATAAAGTGCACTGGATATTAAAAAACTTTGTACTTCTTTACGCCCGTAATTAAAAATAAGCGTTCCCCAATCCTTATGTTCGCCAAGCAAAGGGTCTTCATGCTCATAAAGTGCAGAACCATCAAAACGCCCCAAGGCATGACTGTCTTTAGGGAAGTGGGCAGGAACCCAATCGAGGAAAACACCAATATTATGCTGATGTAAATAATCAACAAAATAAGCAAAGTCTTGGGGCTGACCAAAGCGTTTGGTAGGAGAGAAATATCCCGTCACCTGATACCCCCACGAACCATCAAAAGGAAATTCAGTGATGGGCATCAACTGTACATGGGTATACCGCATTTTTTGAATATAGGGCACTAACTGTTCTGCAATTTGCGGGTAAGTTAAGAAGCTCCCATCGTCTGCCAGACGCCATGAACCAAGGTGCATTTCATAGATTGATACAGGTTGATGTAACCAGTCGAAGGTATTTCGTTTACTCATCCATTGCTGATCTGACCACTTATAAACATCACTATGCGGAATAATAGATGCTGTAGCAGGGCGATATTCTGATTCCCTTGCAAAAGGATCTGTTTTTAAAGATACCTTTCCCGAATCTCGATTTCGTATTTCAAATTTATAAGGCTGTCCTGAAGAAATATCAGGAATGAATAACTCCCAAATGCCAGAACTACCCGTAGACCGCATAGGATGGATACGGCCATCCCAATAATTAAAGTCACCCACCACACTAACGCGTTCAGCATTTGGTGCCCACACAGCAAAAAGCACACCTTTTATGCCTTGTACAAGATGCTCCCTCGCGCCCATAAAACGGTAAGCATAAAAATGTTCACCTGAATTAAATAAATAAATATCTTCTGTCGTCAGCATGGGTAAAAAACGATAAGGGTCATGGAATGATACGCGAATATCATTTTCATCTACCGTTTCAAATTTATACTCTATTGCTTCAAGAGGCCCTGGAACATTCACTTCAAAAAAATCGGTCTTGGGTATCCGTTGCATGGCAATACGCTTATCACCAATGATGACATGGGCTGTTTTTACATGAGGCATGAGTAAACATATAACCCACTCTTCCTTAATTTTGTGCAAACCCAATATTTTAAAGGGGTCGTGATGACAAGCCGATAACAGCTTTTGTAAATCCGTTTCGCTTATTTTACAAGGTGCAGAGCGCTCACTTATGGATGATGTTTGCAAGATAAATCCCTGTGTTATTGTTATCGATTAAATGTGAACAGCTTAGGAAAATTATATATACAACATGAATGTTTACATGTTGATTGAAATTTTCATTTAGTTAATTGATACAGATCAATTGAATAAACTTTGACCAGCTTTATTGTATAAATAGAGAATCTAAAAAATCGCTTACGAAATTACCCTAAAGGCTAAATTAGAAACGAGTTCATTTATAAAATATTCCTGGAAGGTGTCAGTTGTACCAATATCTCCAGTGTAGCTGAAACATCTATATCACATTTATGTGAAAGGAAGGAAAAATGCATCAGTTCACTAAAGGCAAAAATACCCGTCGAACTACTGAAAACACTCTTGCCATCATATTAGCGGGTGGCAGCGGCACACGTCTAAAATCACTTACTCAATGGCATTCTAAGCCGGCCATTCCTTTCGGGGGTAAATTCCGAACAATCGACTTTCCTTTATCGAATTGTATTAATTCAGACATTCGAAAGATCAGTATTCTGACCCAGTACAAAAGTCATTCTTTAAATATGCATATTCACAAAGGCTGGGGGTTTTTAAGACCAGAATTGGGTGAATTTATTGACTGTATACCGGCACAACAGCGAATTAAGGATTCATGGTATCAAGGTACGGCTGACGCCGTTTATCAAAACATTGACATTATCCGTGAACAAAAACCCAATTATGTTGTCATTCTTGCAGGTGATCATATTTATAAAATGGATTACCGGGAAATGGTACTCGATCATATCAATAACAACGCTGATATGACCGTGGCGTGTTTAGAAGTACCCAAAGCAGAAGCAACCCAGTTTGGCGTCATGACTATTCATGACAATATGATCACCGGCTTTACAGAAAAACCTGCAAATCCTGAAACGATTCCTGGCAATCCAGATGCTGCCATGGCCTCTATGGGTATTTATGTTTTCAACACAAATTTTTTATATGAAAAATTATTAGAGGATTCAAAAGATGAATTCTCTAGCCATGATTTCGGTAAAGACATTATTCCTGCAAGTATAGGTAAAGCAAGAATTTCTGCCTTTCCGTTCAAAGATCCTAAGACAGGAAAAAAAGGCTATTGGCGAGATGTGGGTACGATTGATTCTTATTATGAGGCCAATATGGATTTAGTAAACATCACACCAAAATTAAACCTATATAATGACGACTGGCCGATTTGGACATACCAAGAGCAGTTACCGCCTGCAAAGTTTATTTTTAATGATGACGAGCGCAGGGGTATGGCCGTTGACTCAATGGTTTCCGGTGGATGTATTGTTTCTGGTGCACTCGTTGAGCGCTCGCTTTTATCAAACAAAGTACGCATCAACAGCTATTCTCATATCATAGATAGCATTATTTTACCGGATGTTGAAATTGGCAGAAACTGCATTATACAAAATTGCATTATTGATCAAGGCTGCAAAATTCCTTCGGGTACGTCTATCGGTGTTAACCTTAAGCAAGATGCAGAGCATTTTCATGTTTCTCCGAGTGGCGTAGTGCTCGTATCCAAACAAATGCTTGGCCAAGAGTATTGTCATGTCGCCTGAAACAGCTAAAGAACCGGATAACAAAAATGACAGCCTGAGAGTTGTTTTGTGCTGGCATATGCACCAACCAGAATATCGAAACTTAAGTAGCCAGCAATATGCACTGCCTTGGACCTATTTACACGCCATAAAAGACTATGTTGATATGGCTGTGTATTTGGAGTCATGCCCTGCCGCCAAAGCTGTATTTAATTTCTCACCGATTCTTCTTGAACAATTGCAAGACTATTCCAGACAGATTCGTTTATTTTTTAGCCATAATCATACAATAGGCGATCCTTTATTATCTGCTTTAGTCGCGCCGACCTTACCAAACAATGAAGAGCTCTACCTAGCCTTGGTTAAACAATGCCTCAAGGCAAATAAAAAGCATTTCATCGCCAGATTCCCTCAGTATCATAAACTGGCGGAACTTGCTCAGTTTTTAAAACAAAATAACAGTACCTTGATTTATACTAATAGTCAGTTCCTATCAGATTTACTCACTTGGTACCATTTAGCTTGGATGGCGGAAACAACACGAAAAAATGATAGTCGAATTACTAAATTAATTGAAAAAGGTAGCGGCTTTTCAATGCATGAACGCTTACTTTTGCTGCGTATAATCAGTGAGCAGATAGACTCTATCGTGCCACGTTATCGTAAGTTAGTAGAACAAGGTCAGATTGAATTAAGCATGTCACCTTACGCACACCCTATTTTGCCTTTACTTCTTGACTTCAATAACGCAACGCAGTCTGTACCAGATAGCCCACTGCCGAATGCAACTCGATACCCTGGCGGCGAGCAACGCTGTCAATGGCACATTGAAAAAGGTCTGGACTTATTCGAAGCGTATTTTGGTACACAGCCCATAGGTTGCTGGCCATCAGAAGGTGCGATTAGTGAAGATTCTCTAACCCTGTTAAATGAATTTGGTTTCAAGTGGATCGCATCGGGGCAACAAGTTCTTCAGAATAGTTTGAATAAGTCAGAGGGCGTTAAACCGGAGTGTATTCACCATCCTTACGCTTTTCAGGATCAGCCACTCAAATGTTTTTTCCGAGATGATCGTTTATCTGACCTGATTGGCTTTACCTACCAAGATTGGCATGGTGATGATGCAGTTAACAATTTAATTTATGAACTTGAACGGATTGAAAAAACCTACAGCAACACACACGATAAAGTGGTCTCTATCATTGTAGATGGTGAAAATTGCTGGGAATATTATCACGAGAATGGCTATTACTTTTTAAGCGCTTTATATGAGAAATTAAGCCAACACCCAAGCATCAAAATGACAACATTCTCTGAATGTATTGATGCAAATCTTAACACTATTCCACTAAGTAATATTGTTTCGGGCAGCTGGGTATATGGCACGTTATCTACCTGGGTGGGTGATCCCGATAAAAATAAGGCTTGGGATGCGCTTATTAACGCTAAAAAAGTTTATGACAGGCTCATAAATTCTGACGCATTGGATGACGAGCAAAAGGCCAATGCAACAGCTCAACTTGCAATTTGTGAAGGCTCAGATTGGTTTTGGTGGTTTGGCGATTACAACCCTGCGGAGTCTGTAAGTGATTTCGAGTCATTATACCGAAATCACTTAGCGAACCTTTATCGTTTTTTGGGTCAGGAAATACCTGAAGAACTTACCTTATCTATGTCACACGGATCCGGTAATCCTGAAAATTCAGGTGTAATGCGGCGTAGCCAAGAATTTTAAGTTCTCTTTTGACATATAAAGCAAGGATAGAGGATGCAAGATCCATTTAATCAACGTCGTACAGGAATACTCTTACACCCAAGCTCATTACCTGGTACTGAACCACAAGGAAAACTCAATAATGAAGCATTCAACTTTATTGACTTTCTACATGAAAGCAAAGCCACAATTTGGCAAGTATTACCCTTAGGGCCCACACATGAGGACGGCTCACCTTATCAGAGTTACTCGTGTTTTGCGCTTAATCCCAAATTATTAGATTTAAATGTCATTAGAAAATGGCAATGCATGCCAGAGAAAGACTTGGATATAAGCCTGCGAAGTGAAAATCCTATCCTTTCAATTTATCACTTATTTATGGCGCATGCTGATCAAGAGCATCAAGCTTTATTTTCTAACTTCAAAGAAACACATCAGCATTGGCTGCAAGATTTTGCACTTTATTCCTGCATCAAGAAACATCAGGGAAATAAAACATGGCTTGCTTGGGAGGCGCCTCTGCGTGATAGAAACCCTCATGTGCTTAACGAGTTTGCACTTCATCACTCAATAGACATTCAAGTAATCAATTTTGAACAGTTTGTTATTTATAACGTTTGGCAAAGTATAAAAAACTATGCTTCGCATAAGCATGTCGCGATTTTTGGTGATATTCCAATTTTCGTTTCACATGATAGTGCAGATGTTTGGTCAAACAGACCACTCTTTCATCTTGATGAAACCGGTAAGCCTATCACCATTGCAGGTGTACCTCCTGATTATTTTTCTCTCGATGGTCAACGCTGGGGCAACCCTCATTATCGTTGGGACCTTATGCAAAAAGATAATTTTGCATGGTGGCTAAAGCGTTTAGAGCATGATTTAGCATTATATGACATGGTTCGAATAGATCATTTCAGAGGCCTTGAAGCCTTTTGGGAAATTCCCGCAGGAGAACCCACCGCCAAAAATGGCAAATGGGTTAAAGCGCCGGGAAAAGAACTGATGCGCGTGTTTGAAGAACGCTTTAAAGCGTTACCTATCGTGGCAGAAGACCTTGGTGTAATCACCCCGGAAGTTGAATCGTTACGGGATGAGTTTAATCTTCCAGGCATGAAGATTCTTCAGTTTGCATTTGATAGTGATGCTAACAACCCCTATTTACCCCATAATCACCTTAAGCGCTCAGTTGTTTACACTGGTACCCATGACAATAATACAACATTAGGCTGGTTCAAACATTTAGACGATCAAACCAGAGATAACTGCTTAACGTATTTAAACTTCCCTAAAGAGTCTATGCCCTGGCCTTTAATACAAGCGGCACTTGCATCGGTTGCTCAAATAGCCATTATCCCTATGCAGGATTTACTTGAAGCCGATAGTGAACAGCGTATGAATACACCTGGCACAACAGAAGGCAATTGGAAATGGCGATTTCAATGGGATGCCATGCCTAACGAATTAACGCAGCACTTACAAAAACTAAATATACTTTATGGACGAAATACCGACACCCGGCGAACTCAGGTTAATGTATCGTGAGAATAAACAAGCACAGAAAGCCATGATACGCTTTTAACAAAGAGCATCATGGTTTCTTTATGCCTAGAAGATATTCACTAGATTTATCAGAGCCTTACACTCTTATAACCAAAGCATATAACCCACTTCAAACCGCTGGCTCTGCAATTCATGATGTGGAAATACTCTAATCATATACGACAATAAGCCAGAACCATCAATCTCTGCATCTAAACGGAATAATGACTCTTCTTCACCATAAGTACCCACATATTGAAATGAATGGCAGTTCGACTTTACAAATTCACCATCACCGCCTTCCCTACCAATCAAACAGTCTGCGACAACATCCCCAGGCGAAAGTTGACCTAATTTGATAGCAACGTCGAGCTGAAGGCTTTCTCCCGGTACAAGTGAATTCACAGGTTCACTAACCATACGTATTGATACATTATGCCAATGCTGATAAATGGTTTTTTTCCAAACAGACAACACCCGGCCTGACTGGAAATCGTCTTGCTTAAACACTTGATACTGTTTTGTCGCAGGGGCATAAAAATCACGCACATAGTCCATCATCATGCGTTGTGAATTAAAACGAGGAAGAATAGTTTTCATAGAGTTTTTACAGCGTTGTACCCACTCTGCTGAATAACCATGGCCATCACAGTTATAATCATAATAAAGAGGAATAATTTCCTGCTCTAACAAATCAAGCATTTCCTTTGATTCTTCACGGTTTCTAAATTCTGCGCTGTACTTAGAATCATGCGGTGTAATCGCCCAACCATTTCCTTCTTCAAATCCTTCTCCCCACCAGCCATCCAAAACCGATAAATTAAGTACACCATTCATTCCGGCTTTTTCCCCAGATGTACCGCTAGCTTCTTTTGGATATTCCGGGTTGTTTAACCATAGATCGACTCCCGACACTAACTTCCTTGCCAGTGCCATATCAAAATCTTCTACAAGAATAATCTTGCCTTCAAAGCGTGGGTCACGAGAGTAATGATGAAGTGTACGAATTAAGTCCTGACCAGGTTGATCACTAGGATGCGCTTTACCAGCAAAAATGAGCACCACAGGCCTATCAGGGTTATTGACTAAGCGTGCTAATCTTTCTGGGTCCGAAAGAATCAGTGTTGCACGTTTATACGTCGCAAAGCGCCTAGCAAATCCAATCGTAAAAACGTCAGGCTTTTGCGGATTAAGATACTCAGTTAAACGCTTAATTTTAGATTCAGCTTCTCCATTTCGACGCAATTGATTCCTAACACGAATAGCGACAGCTTCGAGCATAGTCGATTTAAGCGTTTGTTTTACGCTCCAAAAACTGTGGCTGGAAATGGTATCGATACGTTCCCAATAATCCCTATTCGATAACTCGCTTCGCCAGCCGCCACCAAATAATAAATCAAAGCGATTCACCCATTCATGCGCAAGAAATGTCAGGACATGAACACCGTTAGTAACATAGCGCATAGGGTTTTCAATTGGCGGAATTTGGGGCCAAATATAACTTTCCATTCTAGACGCTTCTTCACCATGAATACGGCTTACACCATTGTGAAAACGTGAACCGCGCAATGCAAAAGCTGTCATATTGAAGCCATGTGAAGATAGACCGCTTTTTCCCAAAGCTAAAAATTCATCCATTGATATATTCAGTTTTTTGACATAATCCGAAAAATAATAGCGCATCAATTCATGATCAAACACATCATGACCTGCCGGCACGGGTGTATGTGTCGTAAATACAGTACATGAAGCAGCTACTTCTAGAGCGGTATGAAATTCTAACTGATGCTTTTCAATTAATTCACGACAACGTTCAATGATCTGGAAGGCACTATGTCCTTCATTGATATGCCACACAGTCGGTCTAAGACCAAGCTCTTTTTTTGCCCTAATACCACCAATACCCAGCACCATTTCTTGCTGTAAACGCATTTCATGGCCACCGCCATAAAGCTGATACGTTATTTTTCGATCTTCATTGGAGTTGTCAGGTAAATCACTATCCAGTAAATATAATAAAATATGACCTACTTTGGCGACCCATACCTTTAAATGCACATCGCGACCAGGTAGCTCAATTTTGACAAATACTTCATTACCAAGCTCATCTCGTGCACTTTCTATCGGTAAATCTGAAAACTGGCTTTGTGTATGGACAGCTATTTGATTGCCCTCAGCATCAATTTGTTGGCGAAAATAACCTTGGCGATAAAGTATGCCTATACCTACAAATGGAACGCCTAAATCGCTCGCTGCTTTACAATGATCACCAGCAAGAATGCCTAAACCACCAGAATAAATAGGAAAGCTTTCATGAAAACCAAACTCAGCGCAAGAATATGCAACTAAGTCTTTATCGGCACGTAGAAATCCATTGAAATCTTTAGCTCTAGGTTCTTGCATATAGGTATCGTAAAAAGACAGCACGCGCCGATAATTTTCAATATAGACGATATCAGATGCGGCTCTTTCAATTTTTTTCTGGGATACCTGCCGTAAAAACACCTTTGGATTATGCCCACACGCCTCCCATAATTCAGGATCTAACCTGAAGAATAATCCACGAATTCCACGATCCCAACTGTAAAGGATGTTATTCGCCATTTCATTCAATCTACTCAGGCTTTTAGGTAAATTAGGCTGACATTCTAAACTGAATCTGGTTCCTGACATGAGCTGCATCTCCCTTGTTTTATTTTTATATTAAAAAACTGAAAATAATTCGAAACTGCGATATATTAATTTAAATCACGGCCCATTAAACTGAGAAACATTATCTAATCCGATTCTTTAATCTAATAAAAATAAAATATTATGAGTTTAATTATAGCGGGCGACATTGGCGGTACAAAAACAACGTTAGCAATCTATAGAATTTCAGATCAACAAGTATACTGTATAAACCAACACACCTATTCTAGCCATGACTTCCGTCAATTTAATGAAATTCTTAATCATTTTATATCAAAAGAAGGTGGTGTGAGTGCTGAAGCCATCTCTCTTTCCGTAGCGGGCCCCATTATTAATAACGAATGTCGTACCACGAACCTGCCTTGGCATATATCTGCCTCTGTTATTTCAGAAACATTCAACATAAATCAAGTATTGCTATTCAATGATATCGAAGCAAGCGGTTATGGTTTACTTGCGTCGTCGGCTACCGAGCTCATTCAGGTCAACCCTTTTGCTA
>CAXBDA010000017.1:0-50350 GCA_963974595.1 uncultured Oleiphilus sp.
CTATGTTTCATATCGCATTATACGAGCCGCGCATTGCGCCCAATACGGGTAATATTATTCGTTTGATAGCGAATAACGGTTGTTATTTACATTTAATTGAACCATTGGGTTTCGACTTAGAAGAGAAAAAACTACGGCGTGCCGGTTTAGATTATGCGGATTTAAATAAGGTATTTCGGCATAAAAATTATGCTTCATTTCGTCAGTATATTGGTGATGCTCGTGTATTTGCCTGCACCACGAAGGGTAGCCGACCTCATGATCAAATATCATATGAAGAAGGGGATGTGCTGCTTTTTGGGTCGGAAACAGCGGGTTTGCCAGATGATGTACTAAGTGCATTTCCGGCAGATAATCGCTTGCGTATACCTATGTTGGAATCTAGTAGAAGTATGAATTTGTCGAATGCTGTTGCTGTTGTTAGTTTTGAGGCGTGGCGTCAACATGGTTTTAAAGGCGGAATGTAAACGCAGCTTTACTTTATCGTTTCAATGACCGGCTTAGGTGTATTTTTAATTGCTTCAAGTCTTGCTAGATCTATTTTTTCACCTAACTCTTTTCCTTTGAACCCTTGCGTAACGAGTGTTTTTACAGTTACTGATTGTGTTGCTATTAATATATCTCGGAAAAAGTCTGCCTGTGGGTAGGTAATATTTTCATATCCTGTTCTGCCTTTTGAGTCAGCTTTGGCGCAAATTAAAATATCATTAAACCGATCAGGTCTTCTGAATGCATCGCATTGTTTAAGTACTTTTAGAAGCGTCTGTGGTTTTAGCTCAAGTGCTTTGTGGATATGTGTATGGTATTCACTGACGAGCAGAGATAAATCTTTATAATTATTTGGAATACGGAGGCGTTTGCAAAGTGCTTTGATTGGTTTTAAGCCGAGCTTTTCATGGCCATAATGATGCGGCCACTTGTCTTGATCAGTCAATGCTTTTCCTAAATCATGAATAAGTGAAGCAAAACGAACAGCGGGGGCTTGGCTTAATGTTGCGGCTTGCTGTAAGACCATTATGGAATGAATGCCGCAGTCTATTTCAGGATGGTATTTTTCAGGTTGAGGAATGCCAAATAAGGCATCCAGTTCTGGAAACAGTACTTTTAGTGCGCCTGTTTCTCGTAAAACGTTGAAATAAATTTCGGGAGAGGGCTCAGCTAAAGCGCGTATTGTTTCTTGACAGACTCTCTCTGAAACCAGGTGATTTAATTCACCTGTCTCTGTCATGCTTTTCATTAATGTTATTGTTTCGGGGGCTATGGTAAAGCCTAAATGATGGAATCGGGATGCAAATCTGGCAACACGTAAAACCCTGAGGGGGTCTTCTATAAAAGCGGGTGAGACATGCCGAAGAATCTTTTTCTCTAAGTCTTGCTGTCCATTATAGGGGTCAACTAATTTCCCTTCTTTAGACTGGGCCATTGCATTAATGGTCAGATCTCTGCGAATTAAGTCCTCTTCAAGGCTTACTGACTCCGATGTGTCGCATACAAACCCTGTATAGCCTTGCCCTTGCTTGCGTTCTGTTCTTGCTAGGGCGTATTCTTCATGTGTTTTCGGGTGTAAAAAGACGGGGAAGTCTATACCTACTTGCGAAAACCCTTTCGATAGCATTTCATTAGGTGAGCTACCGACAACAACCCAATCTTTATCTTTATAATCAAGTTTGAGTAATTTGTCTCGAACTGCGCCGCCAACTAAAAATATTTGCATCTAAAAACCTTGAAAAGCAATAAAAAAACCTATGTTCAATTCTTAGGTCTTAGAATGCAAGGCCAAAGCCTACAGTGCCACCCACTTCGTATTCACTAATCATCGCAGCAGCTTCTATAGTAAACCCATGAGGTTGATACATAAAACCGGCAGATAGTGAAGTAGACTCTTTAGCGCCGCGCTGGGTTTGAGAGGCATTGACTCTCAAGCCTCCCCTTAAATGGAAGTCATCTCGCCAATAATATTCACCACCAAAGGATAAGAACCGTGAATCACCTTCAATGTTTTCATATACCTTGTCTTCAGTTAATTCAATATCCATAGTGAGCATGTACTTTTCTCTATAGTGAGCTATACCGACTTGATAAAGTGCTTGAACGGACGCTTTACCTCCGGGAAAATCAGGGTTGAAGCGTGTAGGGGCATAGTTTGATATATCGGTAGGGAATAAGTTCATCCCGGAAAAAGCAAAAACCCATTCGCCTTCAAGCCACCAGCCATTGAGTCCAAATTCTTCTCTAAGAAAGTCGTCTGTAAATAACATGGCAAAGCCAACATCCAGGTTCCATTCAAGGTTGCTTTCACTTGGAACAGGGTCATCAGGGTTATTTACATCATAATCATTGATTTTTTTGGACGTATAAGATGAGTTGTATTGGATGAGTTTAGGTGTGAAGCCCCATGAAATAGGCATGTTGTAGTCAATTACATTGGTCGTGGCGACGGTTGCCCCTAGTTCACTGAAGTCGAAATAGGTGGTATCAACCGATGACCTTAAACTTTGAGATATATTACCTATCGCCTCTCCGTTTTCGAGCCGATCAAGTGCTTGATCAATGGTACCTTCATCCCGGTTCACCAGTACGGTCATTTCACGTAACTCTCTTCTTGAGAATACATTAATGGTAACGGGTTCTGTGTCAATCAGAAGGCTGAAGGCACTCATCTCGTCAGAGCGGTATGAACTATATTCTTTGTCATTCAAAATTGCTTTCAAACGTACAGCTTCAGCTTGGGAGTCTGCTAAGTTTCCCGTTGCAATCATATCAATAAAGTCTTGTTCAATCCCAGAGTCCTGATATTCTAAAATATCCTGATTGAGATTCTCGTTATACAGCTCACGGGTACCTAAAGAACCACTGATATAGATTTTGTCTGGCTTGTCACCTCTATTAAAGGCGATAAGGGCGGGGTTATGGGAAGAGGCATTAAACTTTGTTGCAGCTGCAACGCCAGTCCCTCCCATAGCCATTGACCTGGGATCTAAAAAGGCTTTATAGCCACTGAAGGCTGTGCTGCTGTAGCTTAAACAGAGCAGGCAGGTAATAACAAAAGAAAGCCGACGGTTTAGGTGGGGTGTCACTCTGACGCTCATGTTATCCTTATTCCCAAAACGTATTTATTGGTGTAAGCCAATGATTATATTCGCAATGCTATCAATAGTAGATAAGTAGGATGAAAAATCCATCTTTACTATGCAATAAAATTTATGTCATGAACTGGCAAGTTTAACGGAAAGTTAGTTTTGACAACGCAGGGCACGTCACGCTTTGTAACTTTATGTGCCAAGAAATTATTTTTAATGCTCTATTTAGATATAACTTGCTCCATTATTCGAAATTCTGTGATGAAATTTTTTAGTTGGCACAACTTTTTCAACGTAGTTATTTATTAGCGATAAGGGCTATTAGATCGGAATAGTTATGCCGCTCTTTCAACATGTTTTCTTAAAGAAGGGAAAGATATGTCCATATTTACCTTACAAAGGCTTCGTCAAAGTTTATTTGTCTTACTTATGCTCTCACTTTCCGTTCATGGTTTTTCTGGTGGGATTTTAGAAAGCAAGAATCAGCCTAAAAAGCCTATCTCGACAAAGAGTATAAAGCTCTATCAACAATCTCTAGATGATGTTTTACCTTCATCTAAATCTATTTTAGTTACACACTCTTCAGAGAAAGCGGTGTCTAAACTTGAGCCGATTCTAATCAGGGTGACAGGATATAGTGCTTTCGAGAATGAAGTAGATGCTAAGTCTGAACCGAAGCGTTTGCTGGCATTACGGGCATCCAAGTTGGATGCTTACCGCACCTTGGCGGAAAGAGTCTATGGCTTATCCATATCAGGGAACTCGATGGTTAAGGGTTTTGTTTTGAAAGAGGATCGTTTTGCTGTTGCGCTGGATTCTCATGTGCGCGGTGCACGTGTTGTCTCAGTCAATGAGAAAAAAGGTGTGGGTTTTGAAACTGTTTTAGAGTTAACTTTGCCGGGTAATTTCGATGATTGTTTGAATAAGGTGAACAGTTTTAAAAATGGCTTTAATTGCCTAAGGCCCCTGCCTAATGCATCACTTTTTCTGGAGGACGATGATATCAATCCGACAAATAATAGCTATCGATATTCAACAGGGCGCCATCAAAGCTCTGGTTATTTTCTTAAGTGATCAATTTACCTGACTTTGATGGTTTTATTATGAAGAATGCTCAATTATTTAAATCCTTTCAAAATTTACCCAAAGCTTTTTCACGTTTTGCTGTGTTTTGTTTACTGCTCTCTATTTCGTTTTCTACTTCGGCTGAATGGATTCAAGTAACAGGTAAAGCAAGTTTAAGTCATGGACGGTATGATTTAGCGCGTGAGCAGGCGATGAAGGATGGGCTTCGCCAAGCAGTTTACCAATATGGTATGCGTATTGATAGCCAGCAAACGATTGAAAATGGCCACTTGAAAGAAGATAGTCTGAACTTATCAAGTCGTGCTCACGTTAAGCAAAGTGTTATCTATAGTGAAGCTGAAGAAAATGGTTATTTATTGTTGACCTTGAATGTGGAGATGGCTAAGCGAGCTCTTTGCGATGCATCACAAGCGAGTCAATATAAAAAGAAAGTCGCCATTTTAGGGTTTTCGCTTCAGATACCAGAACAAATGCATATGGGTGGGTTAAATAATATTGAGCGAGGTTTGGCAAGTCAGCTTAGTCAACAATTAAATGAAATGGATGCCTTGGTCGTTTATGAACAAAGCCAGGTTGCCCTTTATGCCGATTTACGTAATGCCCCGAGTCATTATACTGAGCAATTAACCCTTACTCATGTCTCGGATTATGCAAAGCAGGTAGGCGTACAATTTGTGGTATCTGGTGTTATTCGCGACCTAAGTCTTGAGAATCCAGATGCGTTTGCAACAAACTACTGGACAAAACTGAAACGGCTGGTAAAAAAAGCTAATCAGAATAGGCGTTTTATGGTCGATATTTTTGTGCATGATGGCTTTAGTGGTGCAATTATCTGGCAAAAACAATTTTCAACGCACGGAAAGTGGCAGATAGAATTGGCCGATAAGGTGGGCTTTGAATCACTTGAGTTTTTGAATGAAGATTATGGCCAGCAGGTTATGACACTTATAAAAAGCATGGCAGGGAATATCTCAGAGCAAATTCGTTGCCAGCCATTCATGACACGTATTTCTCGGGTAGAAGGTAAAACCTTACACTTTTCATCAGGGGCCAGTTCAGGTATTCGCCCTGGTGATACCTTGGCACTCTATCGCACCGCCAGCTTTTATGATTCGGATCGTTTATCGGGTATCGATTTAGAAAATGTAAAAACAGCGCTGACGGTATCACAAGTCCACCCTAACTTTGCTAGCGGTACCATTTCAGTCGACCCTGGCCGCTTGAATATACAAGAAGATGATTTGCTGATTGCTTGGTAATTTACGCTGCCTTTTAAACCCATCTGGCTAATAAAAATACTAAAATACCCCCTAAAATCCGTTGCCAAATTCGTGATTGTTCAAAGTTTTTGGCTGCTAATTCTTCGGACTCATTTAGATCTACTTCAAAGCTTTTTGCTAATTCTTTTTTGCTTTCGGGTAACTGCAGGCTGTAATCCAGTTCTAGATCATGACGAAGACTTCGTCTGTTTAAATTGCTGGACCCAATAATGGCCCAATCGTCAATTATGAGCGTTTTTGCATGAAGTACACGGTTTTGGAACTCAAATATGCGTGCCCCGGACTTTAGTAGACGGCCGTAGAAATAAGAAGATGCCCAAGGAATAAAAAAAATATCAGAGATTCGGGGTAATAAAATTCTGACGTCCACACCTCGATAGCTTGCATAGGCAAGTGCTTCAAGTAGATGTTTGTCGGGTACAAAATAAGCGTTTGTAATCCATATTTTTTCACTGGCTTTCTGGATTCGTTCCAGTAATCGTTTTCTTTGCTCGATTCTCAGTGATCTTGTGAAGTTGAAGATGAACGGTGTTTTAGTTAAGTGTAAAGCAGTTTGCTTTTTTGACCATTTACACCAGCAGGCCTCAAAGGCTATGTTTAGCGCCTCAAGGTCAATACCTGTAACCTCGATCGCGGTATCACGCCAGTGTTGGCCTTTATATTTTTTAGGAAGATGCTTTTGACTGATATTAAAGCTGCCAAGCCAAGCTGAGCGTTGATCAATTAGTATGAGTTTCCTGTGGTCACGCTGATTGATTGACGCGAGTAAATGGAGAAATTTCTCTAGACCTTTGCTGTGTGAAAGTGAAAGGCGCCATTGTTCTATATGCCAAGGTAAGGGGTGAAAGATTTTGACCTCGGCACCGGCTTTTAATAATTGCTTGGCAATATAATAAAAATCGGTACATGCTCCAACACCATCTATAAGTACTCTAACGTGAATATTTCTTTTGGCGGCTTGTATTAAGGCTTCAACAACTCGTTTGCTAAGGTCATCGTTGTCAAAGATATAGACTTCGAGATCAATCGATTTTTCAGCAAGGTTAATTGCGTTGATTATATTATCGAAGTAGCTATTTGCATTGGTGTAAATAATCTCTTGTAGATTTGGAGCTGGTGCTATTTTTAGGTTTGTAGAATTGAGTGACACTTACGCTCTCATTTTTCTAAGAAAGTTAGCTATTGAATATAGTTACGCACGTTGAACTTGTCGAAATGTGTTCGATGGATCTTGAATTTAAGCCGCTAAATGAAGTTTAGCGGTTGTTTTGATTCGTTCTAACATAGACCTTAGACCATTACCGCGAGTCGGGCTGATATGGCGCATTAAATCCATTTTTGTAAATAGTACTTCAACATCTTCTGCGACAATCTCTTGAGGTGTTTTGCTATTGAGTGCGGCAAGTACGATGGCTGCAAGACCTTTAACAATAATGGCGTCACTATCGAGCATGACATACATAATACCAGAGTCTTCATCGTAATAATGACTAAGCCATACTTGGCTTTGACAGCCATGTACTAAATTCTGTTCGTTTTTTTCTGATTCAGGGAACGCGGGTAGGGATTTGCCAAGGTCAATAATGTAGCTGTAGCGTTCTTCCCAGTCGTCAAGAAATTCAACAGTATCGAGAATATCCGTGATGGTGATTGAATTGCCAAATGGGTTGTCTTTAAATGTCTCTAAAGGAATTGCGCTCATTACTTGCTCTACTTAATTTAGTCAATACAGTCGATATTGATAGGGCGATTTATAACATACCCAATTCTAACTTTGCTTCATCGCTTAGTCGATCATTGTTCCAAGGTGGATCAAATACTAACTCAATAAGAACCTTGTCGACATTGGGTACTTGGGACACTTTTCGTTCAACGTCAGCAATAATTGATGGCCCCATTCCGCA
Organism: uncultured Oleiphilus sp.; assembly: GCA_963974595.1. Taxonomy (GTDB): domain Bacteria; phylum Pseudomonadota; class Gammaproteobacteria; order Pseudomonadales; family Oleiphilaceae; genus PZPK01. The sequence continues at coordinate 7,351 of CAXBDA010000017.1, forward strand.
GCCTGCAGCGGTTAAGGTCATATTAATGTGAACTTCATGTTTATCTTCAGGTGTGTTTACAATGTTACATTCATAGATTAAGCCTAGGTCAACAATATTCACAGGTATTTCAGGGTCGTAACATTGGCGAAGTGCTGCCCATACGTTATCTTCATTAATACTGCCATCAGCAGGGGTTTCAAATTCTTCTAATTCTACTATTTTGCCTAGCGCATCAGCATCTTTGCCATCGATTCGAGCAAGGTTGCCATTGACAGCCACGGTGAAGGTTCCGCCTAAAGCTTGCGTGATAGTGACAAAAGAATTTTTAGGAATCATTATTTCAGTACCGGCTGGTACAAGGCGGGCTTCGCACTCTCGCTTGGTTACCACCACTTCTCTTTCGCTCATGACTGGCTCTCTGTTAAGTACTCTATTAAGTATGTGTATTGTAGCTATGAACTTTAACTGTCTATTTGAAAATTAGACTTCAGTGACAGTGAAGCTTTCACCGCAGCCGCATTCACCCTTTACGTTAGGATTTTTGAACTGAAACATTGAGTTTAAGCCAACGTTAATGAAATCAATCTCTGTTCCATTAAGTAAAGGCATATCTTTATTCGGAACAAAAATATGAATATTTTGGTCAAACTCAAACACTCTATCATCGGTTTCTGGTGCGTCACTTAATAACGTTTCGTACATAAAGCCGGAACAGCCACTTTTTGCAAGAAATAGCTTAAAGCCCTTTTTTCCCGGCTGCTTGCTTAATTCTTTCTCTATATGTTTTTTGGCACTTTCAGTTAGCGTAATAGCCTGCTTGGGGTCATAGCTTGCTAATGTCATATTATCCTCTCTAACTAAACAAACATGCGTTGGATTTTAGCCAAGGCAATAAAAAGTGTATCGACTTCTTCTAGGGTATTATAAAAAGCAAATGATGCGCGGGCGGTCCCCGGGATATTAAAACGTTCCATTAATGGCATGGCACAATGATGGCCGGTGCGAATGCCTATGCCTTGTTGATCTAGTAGTGTTCCGATATCACTAGGGTGCAGGCCTTCAATTAAAAATGATAGAACAGGGACTTTATTTTTTGACGTCCCAATAATGCGCATACCTGGAATATCGTTTGCTAATTCTTCAGCGCGCCTTAAAAGTGCTTGCTCGTGCGCTTCTATTTTTTCTGCATCTTGCGCGTTGATATAGTCAATGGCTGCTTTTAAACCAATTGCTTCGCAAATAGGCGGTGTGCCAGCTTCAAACTTATAAGGTAGTTGGTTGAATGTGGTGCCACTAAAACTGACCCGTTCAATCATTTCTCCGCCACCTTGATAGGGGGGCATTGCGTCTAGTCTTTCAGTTTTACCATAAAGCACACCTAAACCGGTTGGGCCAAAGAGTTTATGTGATGAGAATACGTAAAAGTCGCAGTCTAAGGCTTGGACATCAACGCGAAAATGAGGAACGGCCTGTGCGCCATCTATCACGGTAATGATATTGGATGCTTTAGCGGTATCGATAAATTGTTTAACAGGATTGATCGTGCCTAACACGTTAGATACATGAGTCATTGCAAGCACTTTTGTGCGTGGGGTGATTAGCTCTAATAATTGAGCATGATCTAATTCGCCCTGATCATTGACTTCCAATACCCGTAATACTGCGCCGGTTCGTTCTGCCATCATTTGCCAAGGCACAATGTTGGCATGATGTTCCATGTCACTGACGATGATTTCATCATCTTTTGCGAATAAACCAGACAGGCCATTAGCGAGCAAGTTGATGGCTTCAGTGGTGCCTTTTGTCCAAATAATTTCTTTTCTGGACGGTGCATTTAAAAACGCTTGAACCGTATCACGAGCAGCTTCAAAGCTATGTGTTGCTCTATCTCCCAAGGTATGTGCACCACGATGAACATTTGCATTATCGTGTTGATAATAATGCAGCATGCTGTCGATTACGCTTTGGGGCTTTTGTGCACTGGCAGCGCTATCAAGGTAGACCAAGGGCTTGTTATGCACTTCTTGGTTGAGGATAGGGAAGTCTTGGCGAATAGTGTCAAGCATAGTGAGTGTTTTTTCTCTTGGTTAGGTGCGTAGTCAGATATAAAATTAGAGTTTATAGCTAAGAATATTGGCCAAGGTTTGCTCCCAATATTCAGCTATTTCAATAACTGGCGCAGCTCTAACAATCTCCAGAACAAAGCCAAGTGTGAGCATTAATTTTGCTTGCTCATGGTTTATGCCACGGCTTTTTAAATAGTACAACTCAGTTTCATCTAGCTGGCCAATGGTTGTACCATGTCCGCACTTCACATCATCTGCATAGATTTCTAATTCAGGTTTTGAGTCAATTTCGGCTTCTGAGGAAAGTAATAGATTTTTGTTGCTCATTGAACCAAGTGTTTTTTGTGCATCTCGATGAATATGAATACGGCCATTAAACACGATTTGAGATTGCTTGTCGGCAATGCAGCGATAGTTTTCCTTGCTGGTGCAATTAGGCGCGATATGTTCAATACAAGTATGACAATCGACGTGTTGTTTGTCGGTTGTAACACAAATGCCATTCAAATCACATTCTGCACCAGCGCCCATCATTTTAACGAGCAGGTCATGGCGATTAAGCTGGTTGCCTAACGATAAACAGTAGCTGTTAAAGCGAGCATCACGCATCAGTGATACGCCAGTGCTGGCAATGTGGCGATAAGCGGTTTCATCAAGATTCATCTTCAGAAATGTCAATTTGGCATTATCAGAAACATGAATGTCAGTAACCGAATTCAAAATAGCTGTATTTTGTTTACTGACAATAGCGGTGACACTTAAGCCGCTATTGGTATGGCTTTCTTCTATGATCGTCATCGACGAGTGTTTACCTAATTTGATAAACACTCTAGGGAAGCTGTTACCTTCTCCTGTTTGTTGAAAGACGATTTTAAAGGGCTTGGTAATGTGCTTATTTTCAGCAAGTTCAATAAATACGCCATTTTGAAGCAGCGCAGCATTGAGGTCTGCAAACATTAAGTTATCGGCGCTGGCAATTGCACCGCAAGCAACGTCTTTGCTTTGCTTATCATTTAAATTAGAAAAAGACGTAATACTTAAACCTTCAATAACTGGAAGTGCTTGAGTAAGCTCTCCGTTTGAAATGATCAGAGTGTCGCAGTCTAATGAATAAGCTTCGGCATACGCTTTTTCTATGGCATTGTCTGGTGCATTGTCTGGTGAATTGTCTGATGCCGGGCTGCTTACTTCAGACGCACTTATTCCCAGACGTTTGGAAGAATACTTCCACGCTTCAGTTTTGCGAGTAGGAATGGTCCACTCGGTAAGTTTGGCTTGTTTTTCAGCGCTGAAGCTTTTGAGTGCGGTGTGGAGCTGAGAGTTCGCTGCGACGCCAAAATCAATTGTATTCAAGGTACTCATATTTATTGCCCTTAAGCTGTTGCTTCTTCAATACCTAACCAAGCATAACCTTTATCTTCTAGTTCTAAGGCTAATTCTTTTCCGCCAGACTTAATGATTTTACCTTTCGCAAGAACGTGAACAAAATCTGGAACAATGTAGTCTAACAGGCGTTGATAGTGGGTAATCATCACCACAGCCTTGTCAGGTGCGCGGAGTGCATTGACACCATCAGCCACGACTTTTAGGGCGTCGATGTCCAGACCGGAATCTGTTTCATCCAGAATGGCTAAGGTTGGCTCTAACATGAGCATTTGCATAATCTCATTACGCTTTTTTTCGCCGCCAGAAAAGCCTTCATTGACGCCACGTTTTAAAAAGGCTGGGTCAAGATTCACTTGTGCTATTTTGGCTTTGGCTTGTTTTATGAAATCAGCTGCATTAATTTCATCTAAACCTCGATGCCGACGAATATTGTTGATGGCTGTTTTCATGAATTGAAGATTGCTGACACCGGGTATTTCGACAGGGTATTGAAACGCAAGAAAAACACCTTCTCGGGCACGATCTTCAGTCGCCATGCCCAATAGATCTTTACCTTGATACGTAATCGAGCCGCTGGTAATTTCATACGCTTCGTTACCTGCCAAGACTTGAGAAAGGGTACTCTTACCAGAACCATTTGGCCCCATGATGGCATGAATTTCACCCGGCTTAATGCTTAGGCTAAGGCCCTTTAATATTTCCTGACCGTCTACGCTTGCGTGTAAGTTTTTAATCTCTAACATTGTCATCTCTCTTTTTAGCCTACTGAACCTTCAAGGCTGACTTCTAGTAATTTGGTGGCTTCAACGGCAAATTCCATAGGAAGTTCTTTAAATACTTCCTTGCAAAAACCATTAACAATCATGGATACCGCGTGCTCAGCATCGATGCCGCGTTGTTGGCATAAGAATAATTGATCATCACTCACTTTCGATGTGGTTGCTTCGTGTTCAACAACGGCTGATTTATTTTTGCTTTCAATGTAAGGGAAAGTGTGTGCACCACATTTGTCGCCAATTAATAAAGAGTCACACTGGGTATAATTGCGGGCATTTTCTGCACCGGGGCCGATTTTAACTAAGCCTCGGTAGCTGCTATCACTCTTACCGGCTGAGATACCTTTCGCAATAATCGTGCTTCTGGTATTTTTACCCAGATGAATCATCTTGGTGCCAGTATCGGCTTGCTGAAAATTATTGGTTAAAGCGACAGAGTAAAATTCCCCCACACTATTATCGCCCCGTAAAATACAGCTTGGATATTTCCAGGTAATCGCTGAACCTGTTTCAACTTGTGTCCAGCTTACTTTAGCGTTTTTACCGATACAGGCAGCGCGTTTGGTGACAAAGTTATAGATACCACCCTGACCATTCTCATCACCCGGATACCAGTTTTGTACTGTCGAGTATTTAATCTCAGCATCATCTAAGATAACTAACTCAACCACAGCGGCATGCAGTTGGTTCTCATCACGCATCGGAGCAGTACAGCCTTCAAGGTAGCTAACGTGGCTGCCTTCTTCGGCAATAATGAGTGTGCGCTCGAATTGTCCGGTATTGGCTTCATTGATGCGAAAGTAGGTAGATAATTCTAGTGGGCAACGCACACCTTTTGGAATGTACACAAAGGAGCCGTCACTGAATACTGCAGAATTAAGTGCGGCGTAAAAATTATCGCGCTGTGGCACAACACTGCCTAAATATTTTTTGACTAACTCGGGGTGAGAATGTACTGCTTCAGAAATAGGGCAGAAGATTACACCGGCTTCGGTTAGTTTTTCTTTGAAGGTTGTGCCAATCGAGACACTATCGAAGACGGCATCGACAGCAACACCGGCTAATCGGGCGCGTTCATGAAGCGGTATACCTAGTTTTTCATAGGTACGGAGTAATTCCGGGTCAACGTCGTCTATGCTCTTTGGTGCATCATCTTTAGACTTTGGCGCAGAAAAATAGGCGATTGAGTTAAAATCAATTTTTGGATAGTTCACTTGAGCCCATTCTGGCTCTTCCATTTCCTGCCAAGCCTTATAGGCTTTTAAACGCCATACTAATAACCATTCAGGTTCATTTTTTTTAGCAGAAATACGGCGAATAATGGACTCGTCCAGTCCGGGCTCGAAGGTTTCAGACTCTATGTTAGTCACAAAACCATGTTCGTACTCGCGTTTTATCAGTTCTTTCACTGCGTTGTCGGAGTCAGACATGCCTATGATTTCTCCCATTAAATGTAATGTATTGAATGCTGAATATGTTGATTGTTTTGCATTATATAATAACCTAGTAATTTAGTCAGGTATTTTTTGCGAAACAATTTTTAGCTGTGTTGATTTTTTTAACTCAATTCTTTTGACAAGACATGGCGTAAATATACATGAGATAGCCGTTAAAAAAGTTGGCCAATTGTAACGACTTTTCTGAAAAAAATCAGATTAGAAATGCATTCCAAATCTAAGAGGCTATGATGACATGATTCTTTTACTAGGATGACTAATCATGGCGGTGTATACGGTACTTAATAAACACGCAATTCAAGGTATTTTGAAAGACTATACTATTGGTGAGCTAGTCAAGTTCGAGCCGGTTTCGTCTGGAATAGAAAACACCAATTACTTTATTTGGACCTCAGGGGGGAATACCCAAGAGCATGCTCCTGTGTCGTGGGTGCTGACTGTATTTGAAAACCTAAAAAAAGATGCGCTGCCTTTTTTTAATCAGTTAACGGGATATTTGCAAAAACAAGGTCTTTTAGTGCCCGCACCTGTTGAGAATAACTATGGCAGTGATATCTTTTTTATTCAGTTAGATGGCTTGCGCAAGTTTGGTGTTATCGTCCCTAAGTTCACTGGGTCGGCCTTGAGTAACCCTAGTCGATTAGATTGTCTGGCCATAGGTGAATATGTTGCAAAGATGCATCTTGCTTTAACCGGATTCTCTTCAGAACGAGAAATTGATCATTCACCTGAATGGTGTCATTCACTTATTGAACAATTAAAGCCACTGCTGAGTGAAGAAGATAAAGGCTTATTAGAATTATCTTTGACTAGGTATCTTGATTATCAAGAGAGTATCAAGCAGTGCCAGGCTGGAATTGTTCATGGAGATTTATTTAGAGATAACGTGTTATTCGAAGGTGGAAAAATTTCTGGGGTGATTGATTTTTACCATGCAGGAAAAACAGCGCTGCTTTTTGATCTAGCGGTAATTGCCAATGACTGGGCTGTTAATTTTGATTGTTTACCGCCTTTGTTTTCTGAAGATGGCCAGCCAGATTTAGCGAATATAGAGTTGAACGCTATTTATAATGAACCCAAGCTAGCGTCTTTAATTGACAGTTATCAAGCAGTAAAGCCGCTATCGGCAGAAGAAAGGCTCGTGTGGCCAAGGTTGCTGGAATTAGCTGCTTTTCGTTTTTGGCTAAGCCGTTTAAAAACCAGATATTTAGAGGGTTATCAGAATGATGTCAAAGAAGGGGATGTTATTAAATCCCCTCTGGCGATGAAATTGATTTTGCTCGCAGCAATGCAAAGAAGGTAACTATTTGAATAATGAATCGATATTGGTATTAAAGCTAATATCGACTAGTTTCCAGCCTTGCTGAGGTTGGTAGTAATTGAGTTCCCACACCAAAGCGGCACTTTCATACTTCAATAAGTAGGTCGTTTTATAAAAATGTTCACCGACCGATTGTTTGTCGAGCAAAGCATAAGAAAGAGGCTTGCCCAGATTTTTACTCAATTGACCTAAACTTAATTCTGCCTTCTTGCCGCGCTCTTCAAATGAACTTGCATCGGTACCAAGATACGCCGAGATAAGGGAAAAAGCAGCGCTAACATCACCGGACAGTACCTGAGACATAAAGAAATCACTCACTTTGTCGATTTTATCTTGATTTTCGAGCGTTTTTGCCTGGCTGAGAAGAGTAAAGGTAAATAGTGATACCAGCAGTAAACTGCGAGAAATAGAGTGTAAAGTCATATTGGCTGCTTATGTTTAATGTTGAAAATTACAGGGTGAGTGAGGCGTTTAATCTACTTCATCTATTTCTTCGGGCATAAACCTATCGATATTAATACCGTAGTCATTAGGATCCTCGTACTTAACAATTTTAATATCAAGCTTGGTTTTACTTAAATCAAGCATTTTAGGGGCAATATAGGCATTGCTTTTGCTGCTATAAATTGCTTTCACCAAAGGTTTAATAGGGGAGGCTATATTTTGCGCAATCACGACACAGAGTATGCCATTGTTTAAACGTACTAAACTTCCGGTAGGGTAAACGCCCATACATTTTATAAATTGATGGACAAGACCTTCATCAAAGTGAGTTTTGCTTAGTTCTAATAATGTTCTCATGCCGAAGGATGAAAGTATGGCATCTTTATAACATCGATTGTTCGTCACGGCGTCATAGGTATCGACGATGGAAAACATTTTACCATGTAATGAAATATCTTTGCCATTCAACCCCATAGGGTAGCCGGAACCATCTACTCGTTCATGATGTTGCTTGACAATGTTGAGTGCAATATCGGATATACCCGGTAAGTCTTTAATCAGGTTGTAACCTATTCTAACGTGCTCCTGAACTTCTGAATACTCGTCTGCTGTTAAAGGCCCTGCGCGTTCAAAAAATTCTTGGTTGATTTGTGCTTCACCTAAATCATGAAACAAAGCGCCGGTAATGCATTGCTCAACATCCTCTTCAGGCAGCCCATATGCATGGGCAAAAATCCCCATTAACGTCGCAGTATTAACGGAATGCTCATATAGATAATTGTTTATATCCCTCACTTTTCCAAGCCAGGTCAAGGCATCTTTGTTTCTTAATATTGAGCGTGAAATTGCCTTTGCGGCTTCATTAAAATACGTTGCATTTATTTCACCTCCTGAGCGAATAGAAGCACTGGTCTGGCTAATGATATTGGCAGAGGTTTTGAATATTTCTTTAGCATTACCCCATTCTAGGGTTAATGCATGATTGTCAGTTGAAAGTTTTTTACCAAGCTTGGAAATTTTTTCTTCGATGAGTTTATCAAAAAGTATTGAATCTGAATCATTGGCGGGTTGGATATTAACGATATCTAGGCCCTTTTCGGTATCGATTACAACTTGTTCGATGCCAATTTCAATGAATTTGCTGATTATTCTGCTATCGCGAATCATGCCTTTTTTCTTTTTAGGCATGGGGCGATTAGCCACCTCGATTATTTCAGAGATATACATATCAACAATTAAACTGCTGATGGGGATTTGTTTTAACAACGGTGACGCCTCTTCGTAAATTTTGTGCAAACTTTCGAAATGCATGATTATTTTTATATCCTTTAAGATCACTATAGCTTGTTTTTTATACAAGCCAAGTCTCGGCATAGTCTGTGTGGCATATTCTGCTGAATTTGAGACCAGAAACAACTAAATAGATGAAGTGTAAGCGGTTTAACCAGATCTTTTATTTAGGTTTTACATGAGAGTTCAATAGGGGTTTTTAATGTGTACTTTTGATCATCTGTTGAGTGAAATAAAAGCTGATTCTGACAGGGCTCAATGGTAGGATATCGAAAAATTTTTATCCATATTTTTCTGAGGTCTCTGTGAAAACTCCTTCTAAAAAGCCGAATAACCCAAATTTTTCGTCTGGCCCATGCAGTAAGCGACCTGCTTATGATGTTAGTCAATTAGATTTGACAACATTAGGCCGTTCGCACCGCGCACCCATTGGCAAAAAGGCCTTGGCGTTATGTTGTACAGAAACGGCGCGCCTTTTGAATTTACCAGAAGGCTACCGTGTTGGTGTTGTTCCAGCCTCAGATACTGGTGCGATGGAAATGGCGATGTGGTCTTTATTAGGGCCTAAGGCCATTGATATTTTTGCATGGGAATCATTTGGTTCTGGTTGGGTAACCGATATTCTGAAGCAGCTAAAGCTAGAGAATGTCACAGTGCACGATGCAGACTACGGCTTGCTGCCCGACTTCACCCAGGCTAATTCAGATAATGACATTGTATTCACTTGGAATGGCACAACCTCAGGTGTCAAGGTGGAAAATGCTGACTGGATAGCCGAAGAGCGCACTGGCATTACCATATGTGACGCAACGTCTGCGGTATTCGCCATGCCCCTGCCTTGGGAAAAGTTGGATGTTGTTACCTTTAGCTGGCAAAAAGTATTAGGTGGCGAAGGGGCTCATGGCATGTTGATTTTAAGCCCTAAAGCGGTTAATCGCTTGGAAACCTATGTGCCAAGTTGGCCAATGCCTAAGTTATTTCGCATGACCTCGGGTGGAAAATTAAATGAAGGTATTTTTCAGGGTGCGACAATCAATACGCCATCAATGTTATGTGTTGCTGACTATTTAGATGCACTCTCGTGGGTTGATTCGCTTGGTGGTGTGGAGGCTTTAGTGAAACGCTCAGAAGCAAACCTAGCGGTTATAGAAAGGTTTGTAGAGGCCCGAGAGTGGATCCGTTTTCTTGCACAAAATAAATTGACCAGATCCAATACAAGTGTGTGTTTGGTGCTAGACTTAAATGCAACAGAATTAAAACACATGATTAAACTGCTAGAACAGGAATCAGTTGCGTTTGATATAGGCTCATATCGAGATGCCCCGGACGGTTTACGAATTTGGTGCGGGGGTACGGTTGAAAGGTCTGATGTTGAGGATCTTATGCCGTGGTTAGATTGGGCATATGAACAGGTAAAAGGAATAAGCTAGGCTTTAACCTTTCTCTTGAACGTGCGTGTATAGACTTTGCTCATACGCACGTTTCTGCTAAAACCGCGCTGGTGTATCTTGATGTAGCCCTAACGTTAAGAGGTCGCTTAAATGGAAACCAGTACGCTCATATTCTTACTCATCGTTATCTTTGTCTTTTTTTATATTGTCCGTATCTTTAATACCTTAGTGGCCTTAAAGAACCGCTTTCAAAATGCATTTTCTCAAATTGAAGTTCAATTAAAACGCAGGTATGAACTGATTCCCAATCTTGTGGAAACAGCTAAAGCCTATATGCAACACGAACGTGAAACATTAGAAGCGGTTATTTCTGCAAGAAATGAAGCTGCGGCAGGTCTAAAAGCAGCTTCAGAAAACCCGGGAAGTGCATCGGCATTGAAGAAATTAGCGTCTGGTGAAGGCATGTTACAAGGTGCGTTAGGGCGTTTAAATATTGCGGTGGAAGCCTATCCAGAGTTAAAAGCCAGCGATAATATGATGCAGCTGTCAGAGGAACTGACTAGCACGGAAAATAGAGTCGCTTTTTCCAGGCAGGCATTTAATGATGCTGTGACAGAATACAACAGCTATCGCCAAAGCTTTCCTCAAAACTTTTTTGCCACGTCATTTGGTCATAAAGAGGACGCTGGTCTTCTCGAATTTGAAGATTCTGCCGAGATTCAAGCTGCACCCAAAGTGTCATTTTAAATAGATATCCTATAAATGAATTTCTATCAAGCTCAAGATCAAGCTAGAAAGCAAAGTCGCCTATTGGTGGCTTTGTTTATTTTAGCGGTTTGTTTTTTAGTGTTAATTACGAATACTTGTGTTGCGCTATTCGTTTTGTATAGCAATCCTGCTTACAGTTTAAGTGGCCATATTGACCCAAGCTTATCTGCAAATAATATTCTTGATTGGTTTGGTCGGCTAGCTTATGCCCTTGGATGGCAAAAAAGTCTTTGGACGACTAGTCTTGTTTGCGGTGTGGTTTTTATGGCAATGGGTTTTAAATGGCTGTCGTTGCGGCAGGGCGGAAGAGTTGTTGCTGAATCTCTCGGTGGTACGCTCGTGCTTCCTTCTACAGGATCAGTCCCCGAAAAACGCTTATTAAATGTTGTGGAAGAGATCGCGCTTGCATCGGGTACACCTGTTCCTCAGGTTTATGTGCTAAAAAATGAAGGGGGCATTAATGCTTTTGCGGCAGGTCTTTCGCCCGAAGATGCCGTAATTGGAATTACTCAAGGCGCCTTAAGTCACTTCAATAGAGAGCAGTTGCAGGGGGTGATTGCTCATGAGTTTAGCCATATTCTCAATGGCGACATGCGTTTAAATATGAAGTTGGTGGCTGTGCTGCATGGTATTTTGATGATTGCCGAAAGTGGTCGCCTCCTTATGCGGCTAGGCTCTAATAATCGACGTTTTATGAGTAGCAGGCGAGATAACAAGGCGGGTGGTTTATTTGTTGTTTTAGGCTTGTGTTTATGGCTGATTGGCTTGTTGGGGCAACTTTTTGGTGCCTTGATTAAGGCGGCTGTCAGTCGTCAGCGAGAATTTTTAGCGGATGCCTCTGCAGTACAATTTACCCGAAATCCAGGCGGTATCGCCGATGCATTGAGTATCATTGGCGGAGTGAGTTATCAGTCTAAACTTGAGCATCATGCGGCGCATGAATTGGGTCATTTGTTTTTCTCGGATGCCAATGCTTTAGAGCAATCGAGTCTACTTTTTCAACCATCAAAATGGCAGATTTTTGCAACGCATCCGCCGTTATCTGAACGAATAAAGCGTATTCAGCCGAAATGGTCAGGACGGTTCCTCAAACAAAAAATTAATCTTGAAGAGGCTAATGTTTATAAAACACCGGATCCTGTCTATCCCTCATTTTCTGACATACAGGCGAAAGGATCAAATCAGGAACTTAGTGCGTTAACTGGCGTGGCCGCTTCGGGGGATAGTGAAGCTCATTATTTATCTGAAGATGATGATTATCGTTTTGTTGAGTTTGAAGCTATTGATGAGCGCTCTGCTTTATCCAGTCTCGCACCAGACAATAATCTGAACCTTCAGGTTGATAATGACCGTCAACAAGCGCATGTATTGGCTGAACTGATGGGCTTGGCTCATGAAACTTATGATGCCTCATTAATGGTGATTGCTTTATTGATGAGCAGCCAGACTTTATTTAAAAAACAACAAACTGAACTCATTGCACAGGCTTATCCAAAAAATGCTGTTGCTCGAAACACACAAATAGCGTTACTAAGCGAAAAACTAAATAAGCTTAATGCAAAGCAAACCCTAGAAATTGTAGAGCTCATTGTACCTAGTTTAAAATCGATGTCTTTGAAACAGTATGAAACTGAAAAATTATTGTTAGTGCGATTAATTCAAGTGGATGGTCAAGTCGATATTTTTGAATGGTTAATTTTTCAGCTGATAAAGCAAAATTTAGACAGGCATTTTGGTTTAAGCAGACCGTTAAAAGCACACTATAAAACGCTTAAGTCTTTATCTCCTCTCTTCGAAGTGGTGCTGTCGCGAGTCGTACATTATGGCTTTGAAGGTATGCCGGAAAATGAAATAGATGAGCAGGATAAACGCTTGGCATTCATTCGGGCGTGTGATGTGGCTGGTTTAAAAACAATTAACTTGTTAGAGCTTGACCGGTGTGACGGGAAAAGCTTTTCACAGGCTGTACATAAATTGAGCCTAGCCTATCCTCTATTAAAACCAAGGTTAATAAAGGGCTTGTTAGCGGCTATTCATTTCGATCAAGATATTACAGATAAAGAGCGTTACGTGATTACCGCGATTGCAGTGGTGATGGATTGTCCTCTAATAGGTCTGGATATTGGTCTTGATGATCTTGGTTTTGATGATAATGACGCTTCAAGAATCGATTGAAGCCGTTTGGTATGCCACCAGCCTTTTGTATTAGCTTGTCAGTCATGACCGACGAGTCTGATTTTATGGAAAATAATATGGATGAAAATACACAAATAATGATTTGGGACAGCGCTGATGTACTGAAACGAGTCATGGGTAAAGAAAAAATTCTGAAAGTGTTAGTCGCAGCATTTTTAGTTGATATGCCGAACTATGTTCAAATATTAGAAGGTGAACTAAATAATAAGGATGTTTCAGCCGCAGCGAAAACTGCGCATGCAATAAAAGGCGCAGCAGGAAATATGAGTGCCTTAGCGCTTGCTGGTCTAGCCAAAGATATTGAACGAGCTTGTCTTGATGAATCGTCCATCGATGAAATACTCACTTTCCATGCAAAACTTATGCAGGTTTTTCCGCTTACCTGCAATGAGCTAAGTGCATGGTTAAGTGAACATAGTTAAGATTTGGCTTTAGTTCACGAATAATATTCATGCTCGTGAACTAAAGCAAAGTTGAAGTGAAGATACCGAAATATCTACTTATTGGGTCTTTTAAAATTTAGAGGTCATAGCCTTTCTCTTCATGAAGAGAAATATCCAGTCCCATGCTTTCATCCTCTTCATCAACACGTAAGCCCGTGATTTTGTCGACTAATTTAAGGATAATCCAAGAAATAATAGCGGTATAAGCAAAAACACTTCCAATTGCAATGAGCTGTGTCGTCAACTGTTCTGGAATAGTGGTATTGTCGCCACCAAAGCCATAACCACTAAATACACCTAAGCCGGATGCACAGAATAGGCCGACTAATAATGAACCAAGTATGCCGCCAACACCGTGAACAGGGAATACATCTAAGGAATCATCAATTTTAAGTTTTTGTTTCATATAAATTGTGGCATAAAAACAAACGATACCGGCAGAAAAACCAATGATAATGGCCGCTGCTGGGCTAACAAAACCTGATGCAGGGGTAATAGTACCTAAACCTGCAACCATGCCGGTTACGATACCTAACGCAGAGGGTTTACCAAACTTTTTCCATTCAAGTGCCATCCATGTCAGGGCTCCTGTTGCCGCGGCTAAATGGGTCACGATGAGCGCCATGGCAGCACTTTCATTGGCGCCAAGTGCGCTACCTGCATTAAAACCAAACCAGCCTACCCATAACATACCCGCACCAGTGATGGTCATTGTCATATTGTGTGGAGGCATAGCCGTCTGAGGCCACCCTTTACGTCTACCTAATACAAGAGCCGACACCAATGCTGCAACGCCTGCGGTAATATGCACAACGATACCGCCTGCAAAATCGAGTGCGCCAAGCTCACTTAACCAGCCGCCGCCCCATACCCAATGGCAAACCGGGATGTACACGGCAAATAACCAAATGCTGCTGAATAAAAGCATTGATGAAAACTTCATGCGCTCTGCGAAGGCACCGACGATTAAAGCCGGTGTGATGATCGCGAAGGTCATTTGAAACGCAGCAAACAAGGCTTCAGGAATAGTGCCAGAGATTGAATTAATCGACACATTTGCCATAAACAGGTTATCAAAATTGCCAATAAAGCCATTTCCTTCGCCGAAGGCTAAGCTATAACCCGCTACAAACCATAGTATTGACATCAGGCACGTTAGCGAGAAACATTGCATAAGAATAGAGAGTACGTTTTTACTGCGCGCCAAGCCGGCATAAAAAAGCGATAAGCCTGGAATTGTCATAAATAGCACTAAGGCTGTGGCAGTTAAAATCCATGCTGTATCAGCGGCATTAATGCTACTGTCAGCGTAACTCAAGGTGGGCGCTAAACAACTCGTTGCTAGCAAGATGAGCTTGATCATGTTAAACATTCCTATCTCAATATGGGGACGGTGCAAATGTAATGGATGCACTATGATAGCGCTATTTTTTACGGTGTATAATTTATGCACTATTTTAAAACGCCACAAAATTAATCAATCACTTTTTATATTTCAATAGCCAATCTTGAAATACTGTTTGAAATGGAAAAAAGGGGCTATCTATGCACTTAAATGGCGCTTTTTTTGGGCTTACGCACTTATTTGGGGCTTCATGTCTTCGCTCTTATTTATAAAGTTATCGACACTCTATTTCGTTTATTTTTCATTATTAGGCGTGATGGCACCCTATTTAAGCCTCTATTTAGAAGATGAAGGTTATAGCTTACTCGAGATTGGGCAACTGCTATCGATTTTGATGTTAACCAAAATGATCGCACCGATGATCTGGGGTGGTTTAGCAGACAAATATAACAAAAATATGCTGTTAGTGCGTATTGGCTCCCTAATGACTTTGTTATGTTATATCGGCTTTTTTTGGGCGGATGCTTTTTGGACCATGGCGATCGTAATTATTTTGTATAGCTTCTTCTGGAATGCCATTCTTCCGCAGATTGAAGTAATCACGCTCTATAACTTAGCAGAGAATAAAAACAGGTATAGCAGGATTAGACTTTGGGGGTCTATAGGTTTTATTTTTAGTGTGGCTTTTTGTGGGTGGTTATTTGAAGTACTGACTATTTCAATATTTCCTTATGTATTATTGGCCTTAATTATTTCTATTTTTGTTGTTAGTTTATTTCGCTTTAATGAAGTGAAAGTCACCAGGTGTAAGTTGGTTGAAGGGTCGCTTTTTAAAGATCAGCTTTGCCGTTCTTGGGTGCTGCTATTTTTTGTCGTTAGCTTTCTACTCCAAGTCTCTCATGGTGCTTATTATACTTATTTTAGTATTTATCTTTCGTCATTAGACTATTCAAAAACTCAAATTGGTTGGCTTTGGGCGCTTGGAGTGATTGCGGAAGTCATCGTGTTTGTGGTGATGCACCGTTGGTTAAAACGAAGTGCCATAGAAAATATTATGTTGCTGTCTTTGGCTCTGACGCTGATTCGATGGGCCATTACAGCATATTATGCAGACTCATTATTACTAATTACGATCATGCAGTGTTTGCATGCTTTCTCTTTTGGTGCCATGCATGTGGTATCTATTCAGTTTGTCCACAGTAATTTTGATCAGCATAATCAAGGAAGGGCACAAGCTCTCTATAGTAGTATGGGGTTTGGTGCTGGAGGTGCTGTGGGTGCTTACCTTTCTGCTTATATTGTCGAAGGTGCAGGTTATTCAGCAGCGTTTATGGCGAGCTCGGCCATCAGCTTAATGGCTATTGTTTTCGTTCTTGTCATGAAACATCAATTGCGTCATCACAGATCTTAGTTCTGGCGTTATCCATGCCTGAAATAACAATAAAAAACGGCTCCAGAAATCTCTAAAAAAAATCGGCTTTAAATTGGTTGATTGTGAAATTAGGGTCTATGCTTTGGTTTAAGTATATTTATAAGTCATGTTTTGACGCAATGATAGTAGCGTCATTACTTATAAATTTAGCTAAGAGTAGTCACTAATTTTACAGTAACTCAATATTTAAAAATGATTTAAATAAGATTCGCTTTTTATCATGCACACTATTTAAGAAACAAGGTGTGCCCTTGATTGATGAATCTATAAGCAAAAAAATCTCAATGTAACGGAGTAGCGTTCGATGACGAAAAAAACACAGCGGTTGCATCAATTTGCAAAACTGCCTCTAGCAGTCGCAGTTGCTGCCACTATGTCAACACCTGCTAGTGCTTTCCAATTTTATATGGGCGATCTTGAAACTAGTCTTGATACCACAATCAGTATGGGTGCTAGTTGGAGAGTATCAAAGCGTAGTAATGACCTTGTTGGTCAGGGTAATGGCGGCAATGGCGGTTCTATCAATAGTGATGATGGCAACCTGAACTTTGACAAAAATGATACCTATTCAAAAATTGTCAAAGGAAATAGTGACTTTTTTGTTCGTGGAGATGAATGGGGTTTGTTTGCGCGTGCCAGATACTGGTATGACTTTGAATTAAAAGATGAAAGTCGTCAGGAAAATGCGCTTGGTTTTCAGCGTAATTTAAGTAGAAATGGTAAAGATAATGCGTCGGGTGCTGAAATTCTCGATGCGTATATTTATAAGGATTTCTACTTTGGTGAGATGCCTTTGAATATGCGTTTAGGTAAACAGGTTGTCAGTTGGGGTGAAAGTACTTTTATCTTTAATGGTATCAACGTGATTAACCCTGTCGATATTGGTGTAATCAGAGCACCTGGCGCGGAAGTTAAAGAGGCCTTGATCCCTGTCAATATGCTTTACGGCTCGTTGGGTTTAACCGATAACGTTACCTTGGAAGGGTTTGTTCAGTTTGAGTATGAAGAGTCAAGAATTGATGACTGTGGTACATTCTTCTCAACTGTTGATTATGTCGCTGATGGTTGTGGCCCTGTTTATGGTGTCAATAACCAGAGTGAATTATCAAACCAACAGGGTTTAACGGGTAATGGTTCGTTGCCAACGCAACTTTCGCGAGTGGGTGACGATGAACCGGATGATACAGACCAATTTGGTTTAGCGGTACGTTGGTATGCTCAAGAGTTAAATGAAACTGAATTTGCTGCATTCTTTATTCAATATCACAGCCGTTTACCCAATGTAGGCGGTGTGGTGGCGCAAGATACAAATAATGATGGTGCAATTTCTACCCCCGAAGCATTTGATCCGATTACCGGTGCAAAATATCAGGTTCAGTATGCTGAGCAGATTCAGCTTTTCGGCCTGAGTTTTAACACCGCAGGGCCACTGGGCTTTTCTTTGGGGGGTGAATATAGCTTCAAGCATGATATGCCTCTCCAGCTTAACTCTCCTGACTTGGTTGCTGGCGCTGCTGGCCGAGCCGTGTCACCTATTTTTCAAAACCGTGTTCCTGACGATAATGGGGATGGCGTCATTGATGTAAGTGATGCAATAGCAAGTGGATTTACTGGTTCAAATCAAAAGGGCTATGACTTATACGATGTTTCCCAGATTCAGATGACAGCGATTAAATTCTGGGAACAGGCTATGGGGGCAAGCCGTGTGATTTTTGTTGGTGAGGTCGGTGCGACTTATGTGCATAACCTTCCTGATGTAAGTGAGATTCGCTATGGTCGATTTGATCAGGCTGGTTTTGGTTTAACTGAAGATTGGAATCCAAATGACGGAGTTACAGCTTTACAAGATTGTTTGGCACTGAACTCTGTGGGTGGCTGTAATACAAAAGGTTATACAACTGACTTCTCTTGGGGGTACCGCATGCGTACATCGTTTCAGTATGACGATGTGTTTGCAGGCGTCAACCTTATACCACAAGTGGCTTGGACTCATGATGTGAAAGGCTATGCGCCAGGACCGGGTGCGAATTTCACTGAAGGTAATAAATCGATTGGGCTTTCCGTAACCGCTGATTATTTAAATGAATATCAAGCAACGATTGCTTATACCAACTATTTCGGAGGCGGAAAGTATAATGCTCTTTCTGATCGAGACAATGTTGCGCTTAGCGTTTCGTACTCATTCTAAGAACCCATTGGCACGCTTTTACGAGGTAGTCTAAATGAAAATGATTAAAACATTATGTGCCATAGGTGTTGTTGCAGCGAGTTTGAATGCTGGCAATGTCATGGCAAAAGTTTCAGCAGAGGAAGCAGCACGACTAGGTGCAGATCTAACGCCTATTGGTGCAGAGAAAGCAGGGAATGCAGAAGGTACAATACCTGAATGGACGGGTGGCATAACAACGCCTCCAGCTGGTTATAGTCAGGGTCAGTATTACATTGACCCATTCTCTGATGATAAGGCTTTGTTTACTATCACTAAAGCCAATATGGATCAGTATAAAGATAAGTTGTCTGAAGGTCAGATGCGTATGCTGATCAAATATGACAGCTTTTTTATTCCGGTTTATCCTACCAGGCGATCAATATCTTATTCTCAAGAAATTATTGATTTTGTTAAAAAGAATGCAGTGACATCAGAGATGATTGATGGGGGCAATGGTATTAAAGGGATTGAGGGGGTTACGCCTTTTCCTATTACTGAGCACCCGATCGAGATGATCTGGAATCATATTATGCGTAACCGTGGTGGTAGCTTTCAGCGTAATAGTGTTCAGGTGACACCGACTGAAAGTGGTGATTTCTCTCCGGTTCAATTTTATGAGGAATTTTCGACTCGTTTTGAATTGGAAGATTTTGAGTCAAATAGCGATGAAAACGTTTACTTCTACTTTAAGCAGATGGTAACAGCGCCTGCACGTTTGGCGGGTAATGTGTTATTGGTTCATGAAACGATCGATCAGGTTCGTGAGCCTAGAAGAGCCTGGATCTACAATGCTGGTCAGCGTCGTGTTCGGCGTGCACCTCAGATTGGTTATGATGGTCCAGGTACTGCTTCAGATGGTTTGAGAACGACCGACCAGTTCGATGGATTTAACGGCGCAACAGATCGATATAACTGGGAGTTCGAGGGTAAGCAGGAGCTTTATGTACCATACAACTCTTATGCATTGGATGATAGATCATTAACATATGATGATATCGTTAAGCCGGGGCATATGAATCAAGACTATATGCGCTATGAGCTGCATCGAGTTTTGAAGGTGACAGGCACCTTGAAAGAGGGGCAGCGTCATATTTACTCTAAACGTACGCTCTATATTGATGAGGATTCATGGGCAATTCTTGCAGCTGATCATTATGATGGTCGTGGTGAATTATGGAGATACTACGAGGCGCATAATAAATTTTTCTATGATGTATATTCACCTTTTACAACGGTTGAATCTACTTATGACTTACTATCAAGTCGTTATATAGCACTTGGATTAGCTAACGAACTTCCTTATCGATATGATTTTACTAAGAGCTTTACGAGTAAGGTATTTACTCCAGCCGCATTAAGGCGTTCGGGGAAACGATAAGGCCTAAGTTATTTGAAATTAAAAAACCGATCTAAAAGAGATCGGTTTTTTGCTTTATAGCCAAGAGGTATAATATGAAAGAATATGGGCTTATTGTATTTAACCCAACAAATATTAGCAGTTCAATTCACTCTCTTAAGCTTGATTTTAAGCTAACTCACTGTCAAAGCTTCAAAAGTTTAGTGACTCATGCTTCTTTCAAAGAAGATCATTTAATTTTAATTGATGTTATTTCCGATGCTGGCCAGCAGTTCGACCTGTTAAATAAAATTAAATCAGAAGTGGCATGTAACGATCTTTCAATCGCTATGCTTATTGATAATCTCAGCTTAGATGATCGTTTAAAAGCATGTGAATTAGGTGCTGATGATTGTATTTCTAGCCATATTGAACATGATGATTTAGTTACTCGTCTTCAAAGCACCATTTTTTATGCGATTGCCAATAAACAACTGAAAGAGCAGTTAAGGGCAGCCTCGGATGTTGCTATGACTGCGATGACGAATACTAGTGATATGGGGGAAAATATTCAGTTTCTATTGGATAGTTACCACTGTGAGAATTTAGATCAGCTAGGCCAATTACTCTTTAGGGGTTTGAATTATTTCGGGCTTAACTGCAGCTTACAAATGCGTAGTAAATACCAAATCAAGAATATGGAAGCGAATGGTATGGAGCGCACAATGGAGTCAAAATTATTAACAGAAATGAAAGATGCCGGTAGGTTTTATGACTTTGGATCTAGAACTGTTATAAATTATGGGTCTGTATCGCTTTTGGTCAAAAATATGCCTATAGGCCAAACTGACAAATATGGAATGATAAAAGATAATATTTTTGGTTTACTTCAAGGAGCCGATGCAAAAATAAAGTCGCTTGACCTGCAATTAACTGTTTTAGAAGATCAAGAGAAACAAAAGAGTCTAATAAAAGGCTTAGAAAATGGCATCGAAAAGCTTGAATCTAAATATATTGATTTAACGAATGAAGTTGCCTCACAAGTTGATGCTATTGTTGACTCTATTGAAACATCCATGCAAACACTGCTGCTTACGGAAGAGCAAGAGTCGGTATTATTAGGCAGAATAAAGCAGGGCAGAGATAATGTAATTGCTTTATTTCAAGGTTACTCTTCAATGGATAATGATCTTAAAGACTTAATAGAAGGTAAGTAGATGGATAGATATATCCCTAAAATTGTTGTCCAGCTCTCATCACCTGTTTGGGTGGCAGTATCAATAGCTGATATTGTTTTCGGCTCTGATTTTATCAATTAAGGCATCCTTTTTACACCAAAGCGTATTTACCCACTCTTGAAAATTTGCTTTAAATACAGGGTCATTGCCATAATCTTTTCCAATAAACTCTTTAGGTATCTCTACTTTTCTAATATTCACGATAACGGTATTTACTCTTCCGCAGACTAGATCCCAGATCTCGTGCTGACGATCAGTATAAACAATCGTTATATCAAGCATGGTATGCATTTGTTGGCCCATGCTGCCTAACACAAATGCCGCTCCACCTGCTTTGGGTTTTAGCAGGTTTTTAAATGATGAGCCTTGCTTTGCATGTTTTGCCTTAGAAAAGCGCGTTCCTTCCATGAAGTTGAAAACAGATACCGGCGTAGTTTTAAATTTTTCGCAAGCAATGCGGGTTGCTTCCAGGTCTTTGCCTGCCAATACCGGATTTTTACGGATCTGCTCAGGACTTGATCGTTTCATGAATGGAAAGTCTAGTGCCCACCAACAAACACCAATAACAGGAACCCAGATAAGCTCTTTTTTCAAAAAAAACTTTGGCATGGGTACTTTTCGGTTGAGAATTTTTTGCACAATGGGAATGTCTGACCAAGACTGATGGTTACAATTTACAAGGTACCATTGGTCTCTACTCAGGCCTTCCAAACCAGACACTTGCCAGTCAATTTTTAGAAATAATAAAAAGAAAAAATTATTTAAAGACGTCCAGTTATTTGCACAGGCGATGAGTAATACTGTGAGAGCTTTTTTGATAATGGGTAAAGGGAAAATGATTTTTAATAGTGCACCAGTGACTAAAATTGGCATCCAGATTAATGTATTCACTAGAATGAGAATGACAATCAAGCTGCCTTTAAGCGGGCCTGGTAAAAAGCTCAGCATGGTTTAATCCTTAAATGATTTTTTTGTAAAATTTTAGCGATCTAAGTATGACAGTTCAAATGCTACTGGGTTTAAACTATTTTATTTGCAGCATATTCTTGGTTATTTGGCTGGAATTTACTCATCTATATCCGACTTCTCACCTAATAGAGACACCGTTTTTTGTTCTGCTTTGTGTTTTATTTCAGGGGTAATATAGTGTGCAACCGTTGCAATAGCCGCGGTCATGACAGAAATGTCATCGGTGTACCCCAAGAAAGGTGTTAGATCCGGTATGCCGTCAATCATGCTGATGAAATACGCTAAGCTGCCTAGTATGACGGTGCGGCACCAAATAGGCGTCTCAGCTGCTATTAAGGTGTAGTAAAGTGTTAGAGCTTGCGTAACCACATCACTGCCAATGTTATGAAACGCTGAGCGTATCTTTTTGATAAGACGTCGCTCAGACACTTTTGCTTGTGCAGATTTTAATGGTGCAGGTTTTAATGGTGAATATTTTTTTTTAGGCATCTTGTTATTCATTTAATTTTTTTAGTCACTAAACGTTGGGCTTAAGTCTTGCTCTTTATTGGCAAAAACAAGGCCTAACTGAGTATCTTGTTCCCAAACAAAGTTAATCAGGTTGCCCGGCTCACTGGTAGAATTATCATTTTTTTGGGTAATAAAGCCTCTAAGTGTCAGTGGCTCGCCAAAGACAAGGCCAAAGTCTAATTGAATCTCACTGCCGTTGACTGTACATGATTGGCTGGATACATCAGATAGTGTGCTCTCTATGGGGGCTGATAAGGTATTAGCCTGAGAGCCAATTATGTGTGTTACGGAGGTTCGTTTAACAGATAAGCTTGCTATGCAATCATTAGAAAAATCTCCAGATACTCGGTCAGCAATGATGATTGATGAACCATTTAGATTATGCAGAATGTTTGCCTGTTGATTTATTTCAAAGCTATTACCTTGCAGTTGATAGCTTTCGCCAGAAAATAAATAGTTAAAATTGACTAACTCAGAGGCAAGAATAATGCCTTGGCCTCTATCTAAAGGGTCGTCCTTCTCTTTAGTATTAAATACTAAAGCCATGTAGTTGCCATTCGAAGTAGAGTGGCCAGAGCTTGGGCCTTCAATTGTTATTAAGCCTTGTTGGCCGCCTCCGTTACCTTCGGTTTCGACTCGGGCGATAGAAAGTTCGTTACTCAGTAAATTGTTCACAACGGTTTTACCAGTAGCAAGGTTATCATCATTACGAGATAGAGACAGTGTCTGGTAATGGCTTGAAGGTTGAGAGAGTAAAATAGTCCCCGAGCTAGTCCCCGAGTTAATATTCCATTCAGCTGTTTCAGCAATCACTTGAATAATGTTTGTGTTATCCTGGTCATCGAGTTTTAGGGAATAACTAATCGCTCCATAGCGCTTATCATTCATGCTGCTGATGCTAAAATTTTCGTCTTTATTTGTTTCAAGCCCGTGAACTTCCCATGAAAATATATGTGAGTCCTCAAGCTGTTCGCCACGCGTAAGAGCTTCATCTGAGCCAGAAAGCTCAAAGCTGGCGGCTTGGCTGTAGTTTGAAGACACTAGCCAGGTTGGAGCGCTACCATAATCAGGTTTGGCCGGTTTTAGCGCTACTGTTCTAGAGGGGTAATCATATTCATTTGTTTGGTAGCTTCTGGTGAATAAAGGGGAGAATTCCCAGCCAATATTGTTTGGAATGGTTTGCTGTATGATTCGCTCATTTAATAAAAAACCTTGAGTTGATAAAAAGGAATCAGATAATTCTGATGTAAAACTATTTAAGGCTTCAGTGTCATTAAGGTTAAATGAGTTGTTTTGAGCAATATCTAAATTAGTTCGCTCAAAAGGGATATCCGAACTTAAAACATCCCGTCTCATATCGAGTAAGGAGATGGTTTGGTTAAAACCCGGGTAAACAGGGTTACTCTCGGTATCAGCAGGTTCAACAATGGTTGAACTGAGGCTGCTAATTTTTACAGAGTTTACGTTATCGTTGGGCCTTATATCACTAAACGATAAGCCAAATAGAACCGAATGATAAGACAGCGGTATGGTTAGGTTAGTTATTACATCGCCATCGGTACCAAAGGTAAAGCTACGACGAGTCGCTTTTGAGAAAGGCGATACTATTCTGCTAATTTCATTGACGGCGGTTTCAACTTGCTGGCGCAAATCAAGTTGCGCATCGAGTAAATTCATTGCTTGCGCTACGGTAAAACTTTCATTTATGTCAATGTTATAGTCATTTGTTGCAATATTAATCTGTTCGAGCATATTCGCCTTTGCCATTGATTGATTTGGGCAGACAGTAGATGAGCTGGTACAGGGTAAGAGTTGGGCGAGTTCAATGCTGTCAGAAATAGCATCAAACATCTTTTTTACGACATAATGAGATTTGCTGTTGACGGTAATAGACTCTGTTTCGCTTGCTACTTTGTACAGAGGCGCATAAAGGAATTCAGGGGGGGTAGTAGTATTGTCAAATGTGACTTTGATAACCTGATTCAGGCGTTCAATATAGCTGGATGAAAATTGTAGCTCAAAGCCACCGGATAAACGTGGCTCTACCTGATAAGCAGGTGTGCTATTGCTGCCTATTTCTTTAAAATCCTGATTCAAGGTCACGATTGATATTTGTGTTGTGCTGACGTCGTTTATTTCACCATTAATCCGCTCAACACGTACTCCTATTTTTTCTTTTATCGAAAAGGGGTCGTTGTCGTCTCCGCCACCACTACCACCACTACCAATAGTAGATGCTTGGCCACCGGTACCATTTCTATCGCCCGATAACCCGCAAGCAGATAGAAATGCCACAGAAAATAGACAAATAATTAAATAGCTTAAGGTAGTATTACGTTTGCAAACATTGCTCAACGACATAAGGAATTAATCCCAAAAATATATTTTATGTTTTTCTGATTTTATTAAGGAGTGGAGCCTCAGATAAAATAGAGGATGAATAAGCTTCAAATATCTATTTAATATAGCGAAAACCAAACAGATAAAACAGCATTTATGTGTCAGGGTGTGAAACATGCCAATCGAGTATTTTGTTAATTTCTGTGATGAGTACCATCACCGCATTTTCAGGGTATGGCTGTCGGGTTTTTAAGTGATGTTCTGCTTGTTGTGTTGCTGCCCGAAGCGCTGGTACACCACAGTAATGGCATGCTCCGTGTAATTTATGAATAGCAGCTTCTAATTTTGCATAGTCTTGCTTATCAAGTAAATGTGTAATTTGACGTTTCTCTTCTGGTAATGCATCTAGGAATTTGTTTAGAAAACTGCAGGCAAGTTCTTCGTTGCCATTGCAGCGGTATACGCCATCTTCAAAATCAATAAGGTGATTGTGGGTTTCTACATCAGCATGGTTTTGAGATTCTGACGTTAAAGTGATGGCAGCGGGGCGTTCTGGTGCATCATTATTTGAATGTATATTTGGCTGTATTTCAGGTTCAGTATAGCTGTAGTCCGGTAAAAACATGCTCAGTGCCTGGATCAATTTTGTTTCATCAACAGGCTTGGTAATCAGGCTTTGAAAACCGTGTTTCAGAAAGTTTTGCTTTTCTTCAGGAAGAGCATAAGCTGTGAGTGCAACAATCGCTGTCTGTTTATAGCTGGATGAAATCTGCCTTATTTTTTTCATACAGCTCGTACCATCCATTCCTGGCATTTGAATATCCATAAAAATAAGCGAGTAGTTGTTTTTTTCACAACACTCAATGGCCTCAAAGCCATCATTAGCGGTATCAGCATTAATCCCTAAACTACCTAGAATAGACTCTATTAACATAAGGTTTATGTCATTATCGTCAACCACTAACACTGGTTCTTTAGATCGTGACATGGCTGCTTTTTTAGATGAAGTGAGTTTTTTCAAGATGGTTTGTTTTTGGTATTTTTCTAGCATCAATGTACATAAAGCGGTATAGAAGCGCTCACGGGTAATAGGTTTTACTAAGTGAGCACTTGCTTGTTGAATAATTTCAGTTTCATAGCTGTCTAGTGTGGGTGTCACTAAAAGTACTTGTTGACCAAGTTTTCTTAGATTGATAATTGTTTGGATATGCTGTGTGGCATGTAGTTGGTGCTTATCAAGGCATATAAGGCTAACGAGATTATTTTGTTCTGCTTCTGAAGAGGCAGACTTATTTTTTGTCATGTTGGTGTGTGCAACGCGTGCCAAGGTTAACAGTTGTTGGGTGCTGTCGACGAATTGAAAATCGATGCCCCAAGAATTAAAAAGGTGCTCAATGGCAAGCCGTGACGCTAGTCTTGGTTCAAAACAAAGTATATGTCTATTCTGAAGAAGATCTTGCTGAATCACATTGTCTACAGGTTCGGGTAGAACGTTGCCATATTCTTCACGATCACCGGTAATAGGTATGGTAAACCAAAAAGTTGAGCCTTTGCCTAATTCGCTTTCAAAGCCTATTTCTCCGCCCATTTGCTCAATCAGGTTTTTAGATATTGCCAGGCCTAAGCCTGTACCGCCAAAATTTCTAGCGGTGGTCGCATCGCCTTGAGAAAAGGCATTAAATATGGAGTGTTGTTTGGCGCGTGATAAGCCTACACCCGTGTCTGATACCGACACCTTGATATAATCCTGAGCCTTAACCTCATCATCGTCGGCAAGCATGACTCGCACCAATACTTCCCCCTCATTCGTGAACTTGATTGCATTGTTCACCAGGTTGGTAATGACTTGTTTGATTCGGAGTGAGTCCCCGATGATTTGTCTGGGGACATCTTGATAATGCAGATGAATTAATTCGAGATTTTTTGTATGGGCGGTAGGTGCAAGCATCATGACCACGTCATCAATTAGCTCACGGAATTCTAACTTGTTCTCTTCCAAAACCAGTTTACCGGCCTCTATTTTAGAAAAATCCAAAATGTCATTAATGATTAATAACAAAAGCTCGGATGATTTTTTGATTGTCGAAAGATGATCAAGTTGTCTTTTTTCCAGATTTGTTTTTAACAGTAGGTTTGTGAAACCGATAATGCCATTCAAAGGGGTTCTGATTTCATGACTCATATTTGCCAAAAATTCAGATTTGGTTCTATTCGCTAAGACAGCCTGTTTTCTGGCAATATCCAGTTCTACATTCTGGACTTCTATGGTTTCGAGTGTTTCACGAAGGTCTTCGGTTGTCTGCTCAATTTCTTGCGCCATTTCTTCTTTGGTTTTACTGAGCCTCTTGGCCAAGAGTTTAGTCGAGTTGATTAAACGATCTACTTCTTGAGAATGATTGATATGTTCCAGAGTGGTTTTTTGATCTTTCGATATGGCAATTAATTGATCACTGACTTGATTTAATGCACTCGTTAAACTTTTAGAGCTTATTTTAATAAATAAAATGTATAGACATATTAATAATAAAGAAAAAATAAGGCTGGAAAATATAGTTTCTAGCATCACCCAGTCAAACTGTTTCTCACTCAGAGAAATGAGAAGCCAGTAGGGCTTGATATCTTGTTTGAGTGGATCATTTGTCAGTGCTAAAACAAAAATACGCTCATGTTTTGTGGTGATGATGACGGGTTCTTGTGTGTTAAATTGATTTGGGTTTAGCCTTGCAATAAGAGAGCTGCCTACGTGTTCAACAACATTAAGTTGATTGTCTAACAAGGTGATAGCCGTAATGTGCGGGGACTTGGTTAGGGATTCAAAGTAGTGCCTGATATTTTGTCTGGGCTTGTGGGCTAAATTATCCGTGTTTGTGTAATTGTTTTTCTTCTTGTAGTCGCTAAGATGGCTCTGAATAATATGACGGCTAGAAAAGCTTAAGTCTTTCAGTGTTTCGAACTCAGATGTCTTATGATTTTTTATGCTGGCATAGCCATAAAAAATTATGCATAAAGCCCATATCAAAACAAAAGGAATAGCTGATTTTTTAAGCAGTGTTTTTTGTAGGCTGGGTGAGTTCATAGTTTGTTTTGTCATGAATATTGAAATTACACGGTTCTTCGAAGATTTAGAAGGATACACCTAAATCGATATTATGGTTAAATATGATCAAAACTACCATAGAGCGTATTCTAAATAAGGCTATTTTAGAGAGCGCTATTGAGACAAAATGGTGGCCTCTATTTTGATTTTGAAATATCGACTCTATCTAAATGTATAACTATAGGATGTTGTTTAATGCGCTCATTCCCCACTATTGAAGATTACATCGGAAATACACCTTTAGTAAGGCTTCAGCGTTTACCTGGAAATACAAGTAATACTATTTTGGTTAAATTAGAAGGAAATAACCCAGCCGGTTCTGTTAAAGATCGCCCCGCATTAAGTATGATCCAGCAAGCTGAAATGAAAGGGACTATTAAGCCCGGCGATACCTTGATAGAAGCAACAAGCGGTAATACAGGGATAGCCTTAGCCATGGCAGCGGCGATAAAGGGTTATAAAATGATACTGATAATGCCAGATAACATGAGCATGGAACGAAAGGCCTCGATGTCTGCTTATGGCGCTGAAATGATTTTTGTAAGTAAAGAGCAAAGTATGGAGGGCGCTAGAGATCTTGCGCAAAAGATGCAATCTGAAGGCAAAGGTATAGTGCTCGATCAATTTTCAAATGAAGCCAACCCCTTGGCTCACTATCATGGTACGGGGCCAGAAATTTGGCAGCAAACTCAAGGCACGGTGACCCATTTTGTGAGTTCGATGGGTACTACGGGCACCATTATGGGTAATTCCCGCTATCTAAAAGAAAAGAACCCCGCAATACAAATAATCGGTCTTCAGCCTAAAGAAGGCGCTTCAATTCCTGGAATTCGACGTTGGTCTGAAGCCTACCTTCCTAGCATTTTTAATCGCTCTAGCGTTGACCAAGTGATCGATATGGGGCAAGCAGAAGCAGAGCAAACGATGAAAGACTTAGCTTCTAAAGAGGGTATCTTTTGTGGTGTGTCGTCGGGCGGAAGTGTTGCAGCGGCATTGAGATTATCTAAAGAGCTTGAAAATGCAGTGATTGTCGCCATTATATGCGACCGAGGGGATCGTTATTTGTCGACAGGCGTATTTTCTTAAAATAAGGCAGTGTCGTCTGCAATGCTATTTAAAGTTTCTAAATAGCACTTTTTGGCAAAAGGCTTAATACGTATGGCTCAGAATTTATTTTCTCGAAGAAGACAAACAAAGCGTAAACAGAAAGGAAAGCGTCACAATAATGAATTTTTTGATGACCAGGCTAATCCTTCGGCCTTGCGAACGTTGGAAGTTGAAAAACTCAGTCATGAAGGTCGTGGTATAGCCAAACATAAAGGGAAAACACAATTTATTGAAGGTGCTTTAATCACAGAAACCGTTACTGCTAGCTTGCTTAATTCTCATAATACCTATGATGAATTGCAGGTAGTGGAAATATTAAGCCCTTCCGTTGATCGTATTGCACCGTTCTGTGAATATTTTGAGGTCTGTGGCGGATGCAGCTTACAGAATATGTTGCCAGACGCTCAGTTGCTGCACAAAGAAACCGTACTGAAAGAACAGTATGCACACTTTGGCCAAGTTGAGGTACAGCATTGGCTAGAACCCATCAAATCTGCAAGTAAAGCCTACCGAAGCAAAGCACGTTTGGGTGTTTATTTTGATTCCAGTGTGAATAAAACAGTCATTGGTTTTCGTGAAAAACAAACAAAGAGGCTGGTTGACATTCAGGCTTGCCCCATTCTGGATGAATCTATCGCACGCTTAGTGCCCCACTTGCATGAACTTGTTGATACGTTGGCTGAAAGTAAAGCGATTACCCATATTGAACTCGCCAATTCAGATGACCAGCAGGCTGTTGTGATAAGGCATATAAAAGCAATATCAAAACCAGGTATTCAACGTTTGCAAGCTTTTGCTGAAAAATATTCTGTAAGAATATATTTACAAGCTGAAGCGGGTCAGCAAGCTGAGCCGCTAGATAACAATGCATCGGAACTTGGCTATTCGATTAGCGCTCTGGATGCTCAGGGAAATAAGCTTAAAACCTTAACCTTGGCTT
Organism: uncultured Oleiphilus sp.; assembly: GCA_963974595.1. Classification (GTDB taxonomy): domain Bacteria; phylum Pseudomonadota; class Gammaproteobacteria; order Pseudomonadales; family Oleiphilaceae; genus PZPK01. The sequence goes on from CAXBDA010000017.1 coordinate 37,394, forward strand.
TTCACCCGCAAGACTTTACTCAGGTAAATGACTCAGTGAATCAAATGCTTATAAACCGGGCTTTAGAACAATTAAAATTAAAGCAAAGCGATAAAGTATTGGATTTATTTTGTGGTCTGGGAAATTTCACCTTACCGATCGCTTTAAACTGCAAACAGGTTGTTGGGATTGAAGGGTCTACAGCAATGGTTTCAAGAGCGACAGAAAATGCAAAACGAAATCAGCTATCTAATGCACAATTTTACAGTGCCGATTTACATGCCGACTTTCGAGATACGATCTGGGCGAAGCAGACATTTGATAAAATTTTGATAGACCCGCCAAGAGCGGGTGCATTAGTTGTTTCCAATTATTTACAGCATTTTAATGCTGAGCGCATTGTGTATATTTCGTGTAACCCTGCTACCCTTGCTAGAGATGCGGGTGTCCTGTCAACTCACGGTTATCGTCTAGAGGCATCTGGTGTGATTGATATGTTTCCTAATACTGCGCATATCGAGTCAATCGCCGTATTTGTTCGCCAGAAAAAATGATAACGATATTCAATTAGGAAGAAAGATGGTTAAAGTTCGGGAAGACTATATCGAAGATGCAGATGGCGAAGCTGCAATTGACCATTGGTTAGAAAAAGTCAGCCAGATTTCAGATTTTGGTGATACAGCTAAAGTCCGCCAAGCCTGCATTGATAGTTTACAAATAGAAGCTAAATCTGTTCAAGAAGACCGTATTTGGGCGAGAGGTCATAATAGTTTCAAAATAGGTCTCGAAATGGCTCAAATTCTCGTCGAATTAGAGTTAGATCAAAATGCCATTATTGCAGCCATACTCTATAGAGCGGTTAGAGAAGGCAAAGTCAGCCTTGATAATGTTAAGCGTGATTATGGTGAAGAAACGGCTAAATTAATTGAGGGTGTTGGCCAGATGGCAGCCATCTCTGCAACACACCGCTCCTTTAAAGGCTCGGTTTTGGGGCAGACTCAAGGCCAAATAGATAATGTTCGAAAGATGCTAGTCACCATGATTGACGATGTACGTGTCGTCTTAATTAAACTGGCTGAACGGACCTGTGCTATTCGGGCTGTCAAAAATGCCACCTCAGAAAAACGCCAACGTGTTGCTCGCGAAGTCTTCGATATTTATGCCCCGTTGGCCCATCGTTTAGGTATTGGCTATCTTAAATGGGAGTTGGAGGACTTGTCTTTCAGGTATCTCCACGATAGCGCCTACAAAAAAATTGCCAAACTTATAGATGAAAAACGTATTGATCGTGATTCTTTTGTTCAGCGTGTCACCGAGAAGCTAGAATTAGAGCTTGAGAATGCTCATATCAAGGGTGAGGTCGAAGGCCGAAGCAAGCACATTTATAGTATTTGGCGAAAAATGCGCCGGAAAAATCTAGATTTTTCAGAGATTTATGATATTCGGGCATTCAGAATATTAGTGCCTGATGTTCAAGATTGTTATGCTGTTTTGGGTGTTGTGCATTCTCTATGGCGGCATATTCCCTATGAGTTTGATGATTATATCGCCAACCCTAAAGAAAATGGCTATCGCTCACTGCATACTGCTGTGATTGGCCCTGAAGGCAAAGTGATGGAAGTTCAAATTCGTACTAAGGAAATGCACGAAGAGTCAGAGTTAGGTGTATGCGCGCATTGGCGTTATAAAGGTACAGATGTAAAAAGCCGTTCATCGGGTTACGAAGAAAAAATCAACTGGCTTAGACAAGTACTTGAATGGCAAGAGGATGTTGGTAATGCCTCTGAGATTGCAACACAGTTAAGCTCCGATGTCGGTGAAGACCGTATATATGTGTTTACGCCAGAAGGTCATGTTGTCGATTTACCTAATGGCGCCACCCCTGTTGATTTTGCCTACCGAGTACATACAGAAGTGGGCCATGCTTGTCGCGGTGCAAAAGTGAATGGACGTATTGTGCCCCTCACTTATTGGCTAAAAACCGGTGAGCAAATTCAAATTCTAACCTCTAAAGAAGCAGCACCAAGTCGAGACTGGTTAAACTCAAGCTTAGGTTACATTAAAACGTCTCGTTCACGCGCAAAAATTGTGCATTGGTTCAAGCTTCAAGATCGATCACAGAATATCATTGATGGTCGAATTTTACTCGAAGATGAAATGAAACGCTTATCGATAGGCGAAATAGACTATCCAGACTTGCTTGAGAAAACTCAGTTTGATGTTGTCGATGACTTATTTGCTGCCATTGGTGCAGGTGATGTAAAACCAACACATATTGCTCATATAGCCCAAAAACTACTTCAGCCTAAAGAGAAACAGTTATCTTTACGTCTGAGTGCGCCAACATCGCGTGAGGCAAATGAGTCGGGTAAAGATGATATTCGTATAAAAGGTGTTGGTAGGCTACTAACAAGTATTGCGCAATGCTGTCAGCCAGTACCAGGTGACCCGATTACCGGTTATATAACGATTGGGCGTGGTGTTTCCATTCATCGTCAGGACTGTATGAACCTTCTTCAATTAGAAGATATGGAGCCTAACCGCATTATTGAAGTGTCATGGGGCTATGAATCTGATACCGCTTATGGTGTTAATGTTGAAGTACAGGCTTACGATAGAGAAGGTCTGTTGCGTGATATTATGACTGTACTTGCGAATGAGAAGGCCAATGTTATCGGTGTGAACTCATTTTCTGATTCCCAAGAAAATACCGCGATGATAAATGTCTCAATGGAAGTTACTAATCTTGATTCTTTAGGGAATGTTTTGGCGAAGGTGAAGCAGTTACCGAATGTCATTGAGGCTAAACGGAAACGTAATGCCTGATCAAAAAAACGACCCGGCTAAGCAAAATACTACCGAACATATTTCTGTTTTGACGGGTGCTTCAGACGAGCAAGACTTAATGAAAACGGCAATATCGCTACAAACGATTGCTGCGCATTTCGGTTTTGATTGGCCTGACATCGCCCCTGTTTTTGCAAAACTTGATGAAGAAATTCAAGAACTAAAATATGAAGTTGAACAGTCAAATATATCAGGGAAGAATGCTCTGGATAACCGGAAAAGCATAGAAGATGAATTGGGTGATGTCTTATTTTGCTGTATGAATCTGGCTAGATTTTTGAAGGTTGATCCCACACAAGCGCTACAAAGTACGAACAATAAGTTTAAGCGGCGTTTTGGTTTTATCGAGTCTTACGTCTTACAGAAAGGAAAAAAGATGCAAGACTTATCACTGGAAGAGTTAGATAAAGCTTGGGATTTGGCCAAAGAAAAAGGGCTTTGAACTATTTAAAAGATTGTGTATGCGGGTACGTTGAAGCCAGCTACTACGCAGTATGATACTGTAGGGGAAGGCCTGCATGGCTGCCCTTAATTTAAGGCTCCTTGGTAAATTTCAGCCTTCATCGCCAAAATCATAATTCATATCGCTTGATGGTGCTTGTAGGTAGTACCCTTGAATATAGTTTACGCCTGCTTGCCAAAGTGCCGAAAGCATTGATGCGCTTTCAACCAAGGGCACAATGGTGATCTTACCCATTGATTGCAGTGTTTCTATCATTTCTTTGGCGCTTTCTTTTGACTCATCATTTTTTTGCATATCTTTAGTAAATGAACCTTCAAGTTTTATGTAGTCAGGCTCGATATGCTTCATTAAATTGAAGGGGTTGAGTGCTCGTCCAAATTGATTAATCGATAGCTTGCAGTGCAGCGTGGTAATGTCTTTTGTAAATTCTTTAACCTGTTTTAAATAGCTAATGGCACTGTTTTCAGGGATTTGAAGAATTAATGAATCGCCAGGCAGGCGTGCTGCTTTTAGTGCTACATTTAGCCACGAGCTAAAGGTTTTATCTTGAAGCGTTTCTGCAGTTAAATTGATAAAAAGTTTTGTTTCATGGCCTTTTGAGCGATGTTCACTTAATTGCTTAATCGTTTGCAAAATAACCCATTTATCAATTTTGCTCGCCATCATGCTAGGGCCGCTAGGTGGAAGGAAATCGTAAGGGGATATTTCTTCACCTTCTTCGTTGAGCATTCTGACAAATGCTTCGTAATGTTCATCACCTTGGCCGCGTAAACTAATAATGGGCTGGAACAACAGTTTGAATTTATCATTTTCAAGTGCATCTTCGATCAAGCTAATGGCAATATCATGATCATCCAGGTGGCTATCTTTCTTCGGCGCAAATAAGTTGATTCGTTTACCTTCTTGTATGGCCTGATCATTGGAGATTTCTTGGGCTGCTATCTGGGCTCGACCTAAAATATCATTAATCGAAGGAGCATTTTCAGTGACTAATGTCACGCCGATGGATTGAGTGACTTGAATGGTACGGCCGCCGACATCAAACAGGTGATCGCCAATTGCTTGTGCATAATGCTCTGCGATATCGAGCGCCTTATCACCATTTTGAGTCGGTGAAATAATACCGAAAACATCATCACTTAACCTGGCTAAACTATGACCTTCAAGTTTATTTTCACTAATGATATGGGCAATATCTCTTAAGATTACATCTGCATCAGCAATGCCAAATTCGCTTTTTATAGTGTGGAAGTTGTTAATGGATAAGTAGAGGATTGCAAAATGTTGGTGTTCATTGATTGCATTTTCTTTGACGGCATGGAGTTCTTCCATAAAATGCTGACGATTGTATAAGCCGGTTAACAGGTCTTGATGGCTTAGTTCTTTTAGCTTTTCTGCTAATTCGGCGTTGTCATGCTCAGGGCGAATAATGATTTGCAGGCAGGATTCACCATCGTAGGTTGCTGCCGAGAGTGTCATGGTTGCATTAAGGTATGTACCGTCTTCCCTTAAAGAGCGACAACCAGTGGCTTCTGTGGCTTCAAAGTTGCTATCACTCGTAAACGGTTTAGAGAGTTCTTTGAATTTAACTTGTGACGCTTCATCCATTGTGTCCAGAACAGGAATGCAGATCATTTCATCAATATCATCGTAACCTAAGAACTGAAGGTAAGAGCTGTTGGCATAAATATGCATGCCTTCACTAATATAGGCGATAGCATCTTTTGAACTATCTAAAAGAAGCTCACAGCGGTGTTCGGTGTCCCGGATTTGAATTTCTAAACGGTGTAATTTTTTCCTGTCGATTAAGCTGTCTAATTCACGACGAATGGTCATCATTAGATGTTTTTCTTCTTTGAATGGAACGCAGTCTTTTGCGCCTGCTTTGAGATGCTTAACGGACATGTCTGGGTCGTATTCTTCACTCACCACTACCACAGGTATATCTCTGTCTTTTTCTTGGATATGTACCAAAGCCTGATGAATATCAAAATCTGCTTCTTTTTCACGAATTAAAAATAGATCCCACGCTTGGCTATCAATCGCTGCGAGTAATGCCTCTTCGTCTTCTATCCTCTTGGCACGCGTAGGTATCCCGGCATTGCGAATGAGGCTGATCATCTTCTCGGCATCATTTTCAGATTTATCCAGGATGAGTAAAAAAATCGTGTTGTTAACTTTGCTCATTTAGTATCGCTTGCTTGTCTATTTGGTTTTAGGGTAGAAGCTTAATGGTGAAATATTTTTTAATAGTTATAAACTAGGCCATAAAGAGTCGAAATCATCATCACTATCATGGCTACGTGTATCATGCCTTGGCTTTTGATTTTGTTCTTTTAAGTGGGAATGTTCAGACAACTCAAATTGACTAAAACTGCCTGTTGCAGAGATCCGTTTTTCTAACTGGCATTTACCTTCAGTATTACCAAATTTAATAGAGACTTTGTGGCCGGATTGAAATGGCAGTCTCGGTGTTATTAATGTTGCGGCCTGTCCTATTGCGCTAATCTCAGGGAGCAGTAGTCCACGTAAATATTCACTTGGGTCACCGGTTTTGTGAAGTAACTGAACACCGCAGGGTTTTGCATTAGGTGCCAACAATTCAATGCCAATTTGGGTGCCTGATTGTTTGATATGACGTATCCAGCGAATAACCGCAATTCGCCATGGTTGTTTTGTGTTTTCTCTAATCGAAAGGATTTCACCCGCTTGGATATTACTCGGAATCTCACCTTTCCACTGTAAACAATAACCACCAGGACTAGTGTTAATGAGCGGAACTTCGTAATTAGGATAGGCATCAGCGCTATCATCAGAGCCGGAGTGGTTAAATGAAATAGGAGCGTCTGACGGTGTTAATGCTTGCCGACCACCCGCATCATAGGCATCCGACCAAGCATCTTTTCGTAAGGCCTGGGTCAGAAATATATTGTTGTCGCTTTCCTTGCCTGTCGAATTGCTTTGCAGCATTTGACTATAAAAAGCAACTTTACCAGATGAAAAATAATGCGTGGCGCTTAGACCAACACATAAGTTTAATGCGCCTTCATTGGCAATGCGTTTAAAGCTTCGTTTGGTTAATACTCCAAGGGCTTGATTCAAATGATTAAGTAAAATATCACTAACATTTTTAGGCACACTGAGTGCTTCATTTGACGCCTTATTAGGTTCATCTAGAGAATTTAGATAAAAATGTATACGCTCAACAAGATTACTTGTATCAAAGCCATAGTGGTGTGGTGAACTATTGCTCATCAAGCTTTTGTAGCGAGGTGTACTATCTTGCTCCATGTTGACAATGAATACGGATGAGTCGACTAAATCAACTGCGATATCAACGAAGTCTGCCCAGAGTTCAAAGACATCAAAAGCAACTTGAATATCGCTTTGTCTTAGTTGGTTAGGGCGCGCACTATTTAATAATAAGTTGCGTTTATAAGGCTGGTCTAAACGGGTATCGACTTGATATTTATTTTGGCTATCTTCTGTTTTATATTTCAGTAAATCTAAAGCTTCTGCGAAGACATAAACGCGATGCATTTCTAACCAGATATTTTTAGGCGTTACAGTGTAAAGCTGGCATGACCTGAGGATGACTTGGCCATACACTGAAAATAACCGATGTGCAGCTTGCACAAAGTTCTTACGTTGTTTGTCATTGTTAAGGTTCGGTATGCTTTCAATTAAAACAATTTTATAACCTGTGGCCAAATGAATCTGTATAGCTTGTGCAAGATTCGCTATTTTTTGTTGTTTTTCTGGCAGCACAATAGATTGATTAAGAAAGTGTTTAGATAACTCCTTGCAGGCATATTCGATGGGAGGGCGAATGATCTCGAGTAATTGAGAACGCAATAAGGGGGCAATAACTAACTTATTTAACTCGATGATGGCTTGGTAGAGCTGCCTAGATATCTCACCCACATTCGCTAACGGAAGATTGTCTACCCACACTTTAAATCCTACGGGTGTTGGATCAGCAAATGACAAGCTAATAAGTGTTTGTTCCGGAATGGATAAGTCCAATTTAAGTTCTGAGCCAAGCATTATTTTATCCTAATCATCTTTGGTAACGTGAGTACTGTGTTTTTTTACAAGCTCAGGAAGAGTATTCCAAGTAAACAAACTAAAATCACTGAGCTATGCAAACTGTAAAAAAGATACCCATAGTTCGCTTATAAATAGCATAGCAGGGATTCTATTATTGTCTTGATTTAATACGAAAAAGTCACAGTGCAAATGTGAAAATATGTCATAACTGAAGTAAGTGTTAACGGCTTCTAAGTTTCAGCCTGCCTTAATTAGATAACTTAATAAGTGTTTTGGAGGGGTTTCCAGGAATTTCAATACTCAGCCTTGGTACTAGATAGCCTGGAAGCTTGGATTGCAGCAATGCATATAGTGTTTTGGCTTTTTGTTCCGACACATTAAAATGCGCAGCGCCAGATACCGGGTCCAATAAAAAAAGGTAGTAGGGCAGAATGCCAAGTTGAAAAAGATCTTTACTTAATGTCGTTAAGGTATCGGCGTTGTCGTTAACGTCTTTTAGTAATACTGATTGATTTAATAAGGTGATGTTGATGGCTCTTAATTGGTTAAAAACGGGTTTTAATTCATCGCCTAGCTCATTGGGATGGTTGCAATGGGTCACAATGACTAAAGCGGTATTTAGTGCCTTCAAGCCATTTAACAGGGTTTCGTCTAGCCGTTCTGGAAGTGATGTTAGAATACGAGTATGAATACGGATTCGCTTTATATGGGGGATTGAATCAATTTCGCCAAGAAGCCACAACAAAGCATTATTTGTTTGAATTAGTGGGTCGCCCCCACTTAATATGACTTCGTCGATTTGGTCATTGTTTCGAACATAATCAAGCGCATTTTGCCAGTCAGAACGTGACTGCCGGTGCTCTTCGTAAGGAAATGCGCGGCGAAAACAATATCGACAATTGATAGCGCAAGTACTGCTTGCGACGAGTAAAACCCGGTGTTTATATTTATGAATTAAACCCTTGACCGGGCTATAGTCTGCCTCATCAAGAGGGTTGTCTGTATAGCCGGGCACCTCTATAAGTTCCTGATTTTGAGGAAGTATTTGTAATAATAGAGGGTCCAGAGGGTCTTGCTTTTTTATCTTTTTTAAATAACCCGGTGGCACGCTTAATTCAAATAGTTTCTCGGCTTCAGAATTTGCTAATGGGTGCGAAGCTAATTCTAAATAGTGCAGTAACGCTTGCGTAGTCAACCTGCTTTGGCTTAAACGTTCTTTCCAGCTAGTGCTTGAAGGGTATTCTTCGACAGAAGTGGTGGATAGTTGTATCATGTGCGCCTTTGAAATGTCAGTAAATTACATGCTATAAAAGTGTATCGATCTAGGTCGACCCGTAGCAAGGTATATTTTATAAGTAAATTAAGATGCTATTGAAATTTATCGTAGTTAAAAACATAGTTAAAAATATAGTTAAAAAATATAGTTAAAAAATATAGTTAAATAAGACTGCTTAGGTGAGGAAATATGGCCAATTATTCTACCAGTGAATTTCGTTCAGGTTTAAAAGTAATGTTAGATGGTGACCCTTGTGCTGTCATAGAAAATGAACTTGTTAAACCAGGTAAAGGCCAAGCCTTTAGTCGGGTTAGATTGCGTAACCTTGCAACTGGCCGTGTCTGGGATAGAACATTTAAGTCGGGTGAAAGTCTTGAAGCTGCCGATGTTATGGATCATGACATGGAATATCTATACACCGATGGTGAATTTTGGCACTTCATGATGACAGATGGCTCATTCGAACAATATGCTGCTGATGAAAAAGCAGTGGGTGACGCTATCAAGTGGCTGAAAGAACAAGAAAGTTATGTTGTTACTTTGTATAACGGCGCACCTTTATCTATTACGCCACCTAATTTTGTTGAACTCGAAGTCGTAGAAACAGACCCCGGTGTGAAAGGCGATACAGCACAAGGTGGAACCAAACCTGCAACATTTACAACAGGTGCAATGGTTAACGTGCCATTATTTGTCAATATTGGCGAGATATTAAAAGTTGATACGCGTTCAGGTGAATATGTAAGTCGGGCAAAGTCTTGATTATATAGATGACAAGATCTGCACCAGAACCTAATCCTCGATGGAAACCCGGTTGTAGTCTTGGCGCTATAAAAGCGCGTGCTGAAGTGTATGCTTCAATCCGGGCTTTTTTTGATGCGCGTAATGTCTTGGAAGTTGAGACCCCTTTATTGAGCCGGTCTACAGCAACAGACCCCTGTTTAGACAGTATTTCTTCAGCACTCACTGTCGCTCCGGGGCTGGATTCGCAGCATTATTATTTGCAGACCTCTCCTGAATTTCCCATGAAACGCCTATTAGCTTCCGGCTCAGGTTCAATATATCAGATTTGTAAAGCCTTTCGAAATGCAGAAACCGGAAACAGGCATAATCCAGAATTTACCATGCTGGAGTGGTATCGCTTAAACTTTAGTTTGAATCACTTAATGGCTGAAGTGGAAGAGCTTGTATCGCTGGTGTTAAACCAGTCGTACGAGACATTTGAGAAAATCTCTTACCGAGAGGCGTTCCAATTATATTTAGGTATTAATCCTTTTACAGCAAGTAGCGATGAGCTTGTTCGCTTGGCATCACAAAAAGCAGGTTTTTCGGCCTCCCCAGAAACGTTGCCAGAGTTAAGTCGTGATGACTATCTGAATGTGCTTTTAAGTATCTGTGTTGAACCAAATTTAGGACAGTGTGATGGTGAACAATTAAAACCGGTTTTTTTATATGCTTACCCGCCATCACACGCTTCTCTGGCAAAGCTGACAGTTGATGATGTGGGTGAGCGTGTTGCTGAACGGTTTGAGTTGTATATAAATGGCTTGGAAATCGCCAATGGTTATTTTGAATTAACCGATGCTCAAGAGCAGCGTCGTCGTTTTGAAGAAGATAATATTCAAAGGATAAGGCTTGGTTTGCCAGCGATTCCTGTTGATGAAAATTTACTCAGTGCCTTGAAAGAGGGGATGCCAGAATGTTCGGGTGTTGCCTTGGGACTGGATCGTTTATTAATGATCAAACTTCAGGCCGCACGTATTGAGGAAGTGATTAGCTTCCCCATCACGCGAGCATAATAGCGTCGTTTAAGGCTGGATTTTTCCGAAAGTCTCGCCCATTTGAACAGCAGAACCTGCTTGCAGGCTTTCAATAAACTGAGCTTTATTTTCAGGGAAGGCTAACACCACTGTCGAGCCTAACTTGAAACGCCCCATCTCGGCACCTTTTTCTAAGGTGATTTGTTCATGGGTATCATAACGTAAACTCTTAACATCACGTCTCAGTGGTGCTACTAAACCAGACCAGACGGTTTCGATGCTGGCAACGATCATTGCACCGACCAAGACCATCGCCATGGGGCCTAGCTCGGTATCAAAAATGGCCACAACACGTTCATTTCGAGCAAATAAACGCGGCACATTCTCAGCCGTAACCGGATTGACCGAAAAGAGTTTACCTGGGATATAAACCATTTCTTTCAAGGTACCCGTCACCGGCATGTGAATACGGTGATAATCTTTAGGTGATAGATAAATCGTAGCAAAATCCCCTCCCATAAAGGGTTGGGCGCGGTCTATATCACCCCCTAATAGTTCGACCAAACTAAAACTTTGGCCTTTTGCTTGAAATATCTGGCCTTGCTTTATGCCACCCAGCTGGCTAATAGCGCCATCTACTGGAGAAATAATCGACTGTTTGTCGGTGTCAATCGAGCGAACATCGACTTTAAGTGAACGAGTGAAAAAATCATTAAAATGTTTGAATTCTTCTGGAGACTGCCTTTCTGCCTCGCTCATATTGACGCCATATTTCTTGATAAACCATGAAATTAAAGCATTTTTAAATTTTGGATGTTCACATTCTGCAATTTTACCTGCACCACGTGAAATTAAATGTTGAGGTGCCAAGTATTGGCTATAGACAAAAAGGTCGTTCAGGTTCATGTTGCTATTTATACTCAAAAGTTAAGATTATATTGATACAAAGTATATTCGTGATACTGGTGCTCTAAAAGCAGACAGTCTCTAAGTGGACTCAGTTGGTGTGTGAGGGTGATTTCCCCATTCGCCCCAAGAGCCAGAATATGCTTTTATTGATTTGAAATTTAGTAATTTACCTAATAAGTAGGTCAACCCTGATCGATGATGGCTTTGACAGTGGGTAATGGTATCTTTGTTAACTGAAATGCCGATATCATTTAGCGCTTGACGAATATCTTCGAGAGGCTTGAGTCTAAGGTTGCGCGAAGGGTCCATTGCATTTGTCCACTCGTAATTCAACGCACCAGGAATATGTCCGCCTTTTGCGGCATTAACTTTTTCGCCACGATATTCCATTGGTGAGCGTGCATCCCATATTTGTAACGCGTTTGTCGATATAGAATCCATTAGCTCAGCTAGGTTTATACTATGTTTATTTTGATTTTTAACCGTAATATTTGAGGGGACGCTTGGCGTAAGTTCAGTAGATATAGGCAGGTTAGCTGCACACCAAGCAAGAATGCCACCATTTAAATAACTATAGTTATAGTGTCCAATTTCATCTAAAAGCCAAATAAAACGACCCGACCACCCCCCCCCTTCATCATCATAAACCACAACATGGCTACCGTCTGTCAGGCCTATTCGTTGCATTAACTGTGTTAGTCGAGCATCAGAAGGTGAAAAGCCAGGAGTGGGAGGGCCTGCTTGTGTTTCACTCGGGAGAACATGTTGTGCGCCAGGAATGTGGCCTTTCAGGAAGCTTTCTTCAGAGCGTAAATCGACTAATAGAATTGAATGGCTATCGTCTTTGGTCAGCGCTTCCTGTAGGTTTTCTGGTTCAATTAATAAAGGTAGCAGCTCATTAGCTTCTGGCATGGTTGATCTCTCATGGAATGAAATTGAAAAGATCATACCAGAAGCATTCAGAGGGCTCTATTGCATATTGATAAAACCTGGTATTTGCTTACTGTGTATTCGAAGGCTTTTTGGCTTTCTTAGCTTGATATTGAAGTGCAGAACTCACGGCACCGCATAAAAACTTGAACTGATAATAGTCCCGATCATTAAGGGCTTTACTATCCATGTTGTCAGCATAAAAAATCGCGACGGGTTTTTTACCGACAAACACTGACATCAATAAGAACTCATTGACATCAATGACACTTTTAAAATTCATGGGTATTAAATCTTTTATTTTTCGTTCACTGGTCGACTTTACCCAAATGCTTGCAGGGCGCGCACATAATTTATGGAAAATCGTATCTTTGATGATTTTGCTTTCGAAGTTTTTAAGTGAATCGAACTCAGAACAGCCAACGGTGTAATAGGTTTTGAATCGGCTACCATCCTTGCTAATCAGGGCGACAAACGATCTTTTGAGTTCAATGCCGTAGGCAATACCTTGTGTTGACGCGTTCATTAATTCATGAAAGTCAGCAAAGTCCTCAGGCTGGTGTGCCATAAGGTGGGTCAATTCATCGAATAATGGATTGTTTTTAATGACCTGTTCTGTTTTAGCTTGCGCAGCAGAAGATGTTTTTGTCGCTGTTGTCGCTGTTGTCTTTTGAGTAGAGGGGGCCGCTTTGATTTTTTTAGACTTCTCTTCTTCACGCTTTTGAGCTTCGAGAACTTCTTGA